>JANWVS010000283.1 GCA_025056835.1 Gemmataceae bacterium
AATGTCCTTGGTGGAGCCTGACAAGCCGCCGAGCATGGCCAATCGGCCGATGCGCACGAACTGTTGGACCGTAGCATTACCGGAAAGGATCGAGCGGTCTTCCATGACGCAATGACCGCCGAGCATGCAACCGTTGGTGAGCAGGCATCGGTTGCCGATCACGCAGTCATGGCCGACGTGGGAATGGACCATGAACAGGTTGTGGTCGCCGACGACTGTTTTCCAACTGGCTGTCGTACCGCGATGAATGGTGACGTGTTCGCGAAAGATATTGTGGTCGCCGATGATCAGCTCCGTCGCTTCCCCCTGGTAGCGAAGATGCTGGGGAGCTTCACCGAGCACGGCACCGGAACAGACCAGGTTGCCGCGGCCCATCGTCAAGCGCCCATACAAGCACGCATGCGGACGAATCACGCAATCGGCGCCGATTGTGACCGGACCTTCAATAATCGCATAGGGGCCGATCTCGACGTTGTCGCCGATCACGGCTTCGGAAGAAATGACGGCCGTCGGGTGAATTCGCGCCGAAGGCGATCGTGACATAGGTGCAACCCCCGAACCCTGGACATCCGTTTCCAGGGGCCCCTGCTGATGACGTAGGTGAAACCGTCTGGACTTCACCCGACGGAGTGCATCTATACGAGATACCTGGGCCGCAACACCAGAGCAATTTTGCGAGCGACGGTCGGCAGTTTACGCCCTTTACCCGGTTTCACCCGGTGTTCCCCGGTCGCTCGTCGACCCGAGACGTTTAAGGTATTCGGCAGGAATCAGTGGCGGCGTTGAAAGGAAATCGGCTTGGCCCAGGCACCTTTGGCCGATTCCCATGCCCATGCGACTGGCAACCTGTCTTCGCACCGCAGCGACGTCGCCGCGACCGAAGCGGCTTGCCCGTCTCTTACAATAAGCGCCAAGGAGACAAGCCGATGCCCGCCGAACCTGGTCGACCCGACCGCGCGCCGCCGCACGACCGCGAAGCCGAACGTGGCATCCTCGGCAGCATGTTGCGCGACAATGCCTTGATCCCGGAGATCGTGCAACTGGTCCGGGCCAGTGATTTCTACATCTTCGCACATCAGAAGATTTTTGAGGCCTTGGTCGCCTTGGCGGTCACGCAAGGAAAACCAGCCGATCCGGTGACCTTGGCCAATTATCTCAAGGAAAACCAGCTCGTCGAAGATACCGGCGGCTACGCGTACATCATCGAGCTGTGGGACGCTGCGCCCAGCGCCGGCAATCACCGTTATTACGCCGAGATCATCCGCCAGAAAGCGATCGTCCGTAATCTCATTCACGCCTGCAACGAGCTGGCCGCCGACGCCGTCGACGAAGCCCGGCCTCCTCAGGAGTTGCTCGACACCGCGGAACGGCGCATCCTGGAAATCGCCGAACAGAGCGTGACGGGGAACACGGCCACGCTGCAGGAAGCGATCCGCGACGCCCTGACCCGTCTGGATGTGCGCAACAAAAAAGGCGATCGCGGCTGGGGCGGCGTGCCGACGGGTTTTGTCGATCTTGATACGCTGACCGCGGGGTTCCAAGAGTCCGAACTGATTATCATCGCGGCCCGACCCAGCGTGGGCAAAACGGCCTTCGCCTTGAACATCCTCCGCCACGTGGTCGTCGAGGAACACATGCCGGCGCTGTTTGTCAGCTTGGAACAATCGCGCGTGGAGATTGCCGAGCGTCTGCTGTGCAACCAGGCCCGCCTCCGCAGCGACCGGCTCCGCAAGGGCTACCTCAGCATGGAAGAACGCGATCGCTTGCACGCAGCGATCGACGTTCTTGGCCAAGCGTCGCTCTTCATCGACGACACTCCCGGGCAAAACATGCTCCGCATCGCCGCGAATGCCCGTCGTCTCAAACTGCGGCACAATATCCGCATCGTGGTGATTGATTACCTGCAACTGATCGACCCGGAAACGCGGGGGCGCGAAAGCCGGCAAGAACAGGTGGCCGTCATCTCGCGCCGGCTCAAGTTTTTGGCTCGCGAGCTGAAAATTCCGGTCGTCGCTCTTGCCCAAGTCAATCGCGCCTCGGAGGATCGCGCCGATCATCGCCCGCGGCTGTCCGACTTGCGCGAATCCGGCGCCATTGAGCAAGACGCCGACACGGTGTTCCTGCTGCACCGGCCTGAATACCACGAACCGGGCCAAAAAGAAGGAATCGTCGAAGTCATCGTCGGCAAGCAGCGCAACGGTCCTACCGGAGAAGTAACCCTGTATTTCGAAAAGGAATTCATGCGCTTCGTCAACTCAGCGCCCGAAGTTCCCCAAGGTTTTATTTAAAGCGAGAGAGGACCACGGCATGCGCGTCGGCATCGGTCACGACACCCATCGTTTGCAAGCCGGTCGGCCGTTGGTCCTCGCCGGCGTGCGCATCCCCTTCGAGCGCGGCTTGATCGGCCACAGCGATGCCGACGTCGTCCTCCACGCCCTGACCGATGCGCTGCTCGGCGCCGCCGGTTTGGGCGACATCGGCGACGCCTATCCCGATACCGATGCCCAATACCGGGACTGCGATTCGGCCCGCTTCGTTCAGGAAACCGTGCTGCGACTTCGCCACAAGGGCTACCACGTCGTCAACGTGGATGTGATTGTCTTCGCCCAAGAACCGAAACTCGGTCCGTTCAAAGCGCAAATGCGCCAACGGTTAGCCGAACTGTTAGCGCTCGACGTCGACGCCGTCAACGTCAAGGCCAAGACCGGCGAGAAGGTCGGCGCCATCGGCCGCGGCGAAGCGATCGGTTGCCAGGTCGTGGCGTTGATCGATCAGCCGCGCCGGCCATAAAACAGCCGGGATGGGGGTGCGGCCGGCCGGCGGCGGCGCGGCGACAACCCCGCCGCAGCGCATCACCCACTCGCCAAGGAAGCATCCATGCCGCTTCGCGTCTACAACACGCTGACCAGGCAAAAAGAGTTGTTTCAGTCACTGGTCCCCGGCAAGGTGACCATGTACGTTTGCGGACCTACCGTGTACAAGCCGAGCCACATCGGCCACATGGTGGGACCGGTGATTTTTGACACCGTGAAACGGTATCTCGTTCATCTCGGCTACCGTGTGCAATGGGTGGTCAATATCACCGACGTGGACGACAAATTGATTCTTCGGGCCAAGGAGTTGGCCTCTTCGGTCAAGGCGCTCGCCGAGCGGATGACCGCCGATTATGTCGATTGTCTGAAGCAGCTCAACGTGACCGGCATCGACGCCATGCCGCGAGCCACCGAGTACATTCCGCAAATGCAAGAGATCATTGCGAAGTTGATCGAGAAAGGCTATGCCTATGCGGTCGGCGGCGACGTCTACTTCGACGTCGCCAAGGACGAAGATTACGGCAAGCTTTGCCACCGCGATCCGGAACAGCTGGAAGCCGGTGCTCGCATCGAGGTCAGCGACAAGAAACGCAACCCCGGCGACTTTGCCCTGTGGAAGGGTGCCAAACCCGGCGAACCCGCCGAAGTGACCTGGGACAGTCCCTGGGGCCCCGGCCGCCCCGGTTGGCACATCGAATGCTCTGCGATGAGCATGAGCCTGCTCGGCGAAACGCTCGACATCCATGGCGGCGGCGTCGATCTCCAATTCCCCCACCACGAAAATGAATTGGCCCAATCGGAATCGTTCAGCGGCAAACCATTGGCCCGATTCTGGATGCACAACAACCTGCTGAAAATGGGCGCGGCGAAAATGGCCGGGTCGATCGGCAACGTCGTCAACATCGCCGATTTGTTGCAACACCACTCTCCCGAAACCATTCGTTTCGCCCTACTCAACACCCACTACCGGAGCCCGATTGAATACAGCGAGGAACGACTTGCCGAGATCCACCGCAGCCTGCAAAGCTTCTATCGCTTCTTCGAGCGTTATCAACGAATCACCGCCTCGAGCTTTTATGAATGTCGTCCGCCCACGGGGAGTCCGTCCGACGATCCGTTGGCGGGCGAGGTTGCCGTGCTCCGCGACCGTTTCTTTGCGCACATGGACGACGATTTCAATACCGGCGGCGCCGTCGGCGTCCTGTACGAGCTGCTGACGGCGCTCAATCGCTTCGCCGATCAAAAACAGCTCGAGGGTGGTCGTGGCTCTGCGGCCGACCTGGCGGCGTTTCGCCATGGCGCTTGTCTGCTGAAGTTGATGGCCAACATCCTCGGCGTGTTTGAGAAACCGCCGGCGGCGAAGACGACGGGACACGATCAATTGG
>JANWVS010000284.1 GCA_025056835.1 Gemmataceae bacterium
GGCGAGAAAGGCCGCGATGGCTTCGACGAGCTGGTGCTTGTTGATCGGACAGCCCCGCAGCTCGAAATCGACCGGGACGTGTTCGGCAATCGGCGTCGACGTGGCGAGCGTCTCAATGTATTCGGGGCGGGCGTAGACCAGCCGCAGGTATTCCTGCACGTGGCCCCAATTCCGCAAGGCCTGAATGCCGCCGCTGGTGGCGCAGGCGCCGATCGTCATGAGAAAACGGCTGCGGCGGCGGACGTCTTTGATCTGCTCGAGTTGTTCGGGGGCGCTGATCGAGCCTTCGACCAGACTGAGATCGAATTCGCCTTCCAGGGGCCGACGCGTCGCCTCGAGAAAATAGGCGATCTCGACGGCCCCCGCCACTTCCAGCAGCTCGTCTTCGCAGTCGAGCAAGCTCAGCTGGCAGCCGTCGCAGGAGGCAAACTTGAACACTCCCAGCCGTGGTTTGGTCTTGGCCGTGGCCATCCCTCAAGCCTCGCGAATCTCAAAGAAGGTCCGAATGCGATCGTAGCGAAAGACCGGCCCGTCCATGCAGACGAAACTCGGCCCCAACTGACAATGGCCGCAGAAACCGACGGCGCAGTGCATGTTACGCTCCAACGACACATAGAGGCGCTCGTCGGCCACGCCGCGCTTGGCAAATTCGCGTTGGGTGAAGCGCATCATGATCTCGGGGCCGCATATCAGGCCGACGGCGCGGTCCGGAGCAAAGTCGGCCCGGTCAAAGAGGGCAGTGACCAGGCCGAGCGACTCCGTCCAGGAAGGGTCGCCGCGGTCGACGGTGAGCAACACTTGCAGCTCGCCGGCAGCGCGCCAGGCGCGAAGCTCGTCGAGGTAAAGGGCATCGGCGGGCGAGCGGGCGCCGTAGAGCAAGGCGATTTTGCCGTACTCGGCGCGATGGCGGCGCAAGTGATACAGGACGGGCCGCAGGGGGGCCAAGCCGATGCCGCCGCTGACGAGCACGACATCGCGGCCGCGGGCGTTTTCAAGGGGCCAGCTGCTGCCGTACGGCCCGCGGAGTCCGAGGACATCGCCAGGCCGTAGGCGGGCCAGGGCACGCGTAACGGCGCCGACGGCGCGGATGGTATGGACCCAGCCGCCCCCCTCCCCCGGATCGCCGCTTAGCGAAATCGGGGCCTCGCCGACGCCGAAGACGTAAAGCATATTGAACTGGCCGGGACGAAAGGCCGCGCCGCCGGTCGCCGGGGGATCGAGTACGAGAGTGAAGGTATCGTGGGTCTCCCGGCGATAGTCGCGGACCCGGACGACGGCTGGTTTCACCGGCGTCGGACAGGCCCTCGGTCCCTCCATGGGCGCTCCTCCGTCTACTTGTACAGGTCGAGCAACTGCACGCGCGTCGCCGCCAGGCGATTGGCCAATACGCCGATCAGCTGCTTGAGCAAGTGGTAGCCTAGTTCGTGGTCAAGCTCGCATTTCTCGCGCAGCCACTCGGCGTCGAAGGCCAGGCCATGGACTTCATCAACGGCCCGACAATCGAACTGCCAGCGATGGGGCGGCACCAGCCACGACCAGCCGACCTCCTCGCCCGGGCCGACGGTGTGGATCGGCACCACGCCGCGATCCGGTGTGTGCATCCCCAAGGAAACGTGTCCCGACTGGATGAGGTAAAAACACCGGGCGGTGTCGCCTTCCTTGGCCAAAAGCTGATTGGGTGCCGCCGTGAAGGGGCGGGCGCCGGCGGCCAAGAGCAGGCGATGCCGTTCGCTCAGTCCGCTGAGAAACTTGTGGCCGGCAAAGACTCCGAGAATGCCTTGTTCGGTCATGGCAAGCTCCTAGTCGAGACGGCGCTGGCCGTCGGCCGCGCGGATGGCGTTGATCTCCTCCGTCACATCGATGCCGACCGGGCACCAAGTAATGCACCGGCCGCAACCGACACAGCCGGAAACGTCGAACTGGTCATACCATGAGGCAAACTTGTGCGTCAGCCATTGGCGATAACGGGCACGGATGCTGGGGCGAAAGTCGCCGCCATGGACCTTGGCGAATTCGGGATTGAAACAACTGTCCCATTTCCGCACGCGCTGGGCGTTCTCCAGGGACAAATCCGTCACGTCGGCGACCGACGAGCAAAAGCACGTCGGACAGACCATGGTGCAGTTGGTGCACGAGAGACAGCGATCGGCCACGGCATCCCAGCGGGGGTGCTCTTGATTGCGGTGCAAGAGCTGGCGAAGGTCGGTGGTGTCGAGCCAGCGCCCCATGGCCTGCGCCGCCGCCGCCACCCGCCGGCGACCTTCGGCGATTTGTTCAGGCGCCGCCGCCGCCAGGCCAAGCCGCGCGACCAAGTCCTGGCCCGCGGCGCTGCCGACGCGAACCACGAAGCCGTCGTCCAACTCGGTCAGGGCCAGGTCGTAGGCATGTCGGCCTCGACGCGGGGCCGAATGAGCGTCGAGGGGGTCGTCGATCTGGGGACCGGTTCCCATCGACGTACAAAAGCACGTGCCGCCGGCGGTTTCGCACTCGACCGCGATCAGGAACAAGCGTTGCCTGGCCTTGGCGTAAAAAGGGTCGGTAAACTGGCCGGCGCGATTGAGAAAGACACGATCTTGGACGGCGATGGCGTGAAGCTCGCAGCCGCGGACTCCCAACAAGGCTCGGCGCGGCGGTTCGTCGTTCGATTCCTCGATCGTGAACGTGTCGCCAGTGCGACGCGCGTGCCACAAGGTCAGGGTCGGCGGAAAGAGGTATTTCTTCCAGGAATGAGGGCCGACGACGTAGCCGAAATACGCTTCATCCCCGCGCCGCTGGAGCCGGTACGAGCCAGGCCCTTGAAGGTCGGTCCAGCCGATGGGCAAATCGCTAGCTGAGCGAATCGGACCGTAGACGATGGCTTGCTGTTCCAGGCGTGGGCCGACGACTTCGAAACCTGCGGCGGCGAGCTGGCCGATCAGGTCGTCCAGCCGCGATTTCGGTAAGAACAGCGGGTTAGCGGCTCGAGGCTCGGTCATGCGAGGAGGTTTTGCAAATCGGATGCCAGTTCGAAGCGTTTACTTGAGATCCACGCAAAGAAGTTCGTTGCCGTCGCGGATGAACAAACGGCCGTTGGCCAGGGCGGGATGTGCCCAGGTGTTGCCGCAGATCTTCGCCCGGCACAGTTCGTAATACTGCTTGGGGCTTGGCTCGATCATGACCAAGTGTCCGGTTTCCTCCAAGAGGAGCAGCTTGTCGTTGCCGGTCCGCACGAGAGAAGCGTGATAAGTGCCGACCTTTTCCTTGCGGGTCCAAAGTTTGGCGCCGGTTGCAGCGTCGATGCAATGCAGCAGCGCCTGATTCACCAGCGCCGGCGGCTTGGTGCCGGTGACGACGTAAAGGTGGTCGTTACCCACGGCCACGGGCGTTGAGAAATAGCAGGTCAAGTCGTCGCGGCTCCAGCGTTTTTCGACCTGGTCGCCGGCGATGCTCAGACCGACCGCGCCGCGCGTAATGGAGCTGCCGAAGAGAAGCCCCCCGACGAGTACGGGAGTCGTGGAGCTTTCAAAGAGCGCGTCTTGAAAAGGGAACTGCCAGAGAAGACGGCCGTCCCGCGCGGCCAGACCCACCAGCCCCTTGGCGGTCAAGAAAATGAACTGGCGTTCGTTTCCCGCGCCGGCAGCAATGGGAGAAGAATAACTGGCCTTGTCGTCGAGAGCCTTCCAGACTTCCTTGCCGGTGTTTTTGTCGAAAGCGACGATAGAGGCCCCCTTGGCGCCGACGTTGACCACGACGAGGTCGCCCTCCACCAGCGGCGACCCGGAGATACCGAAGAACAAATTGGCGGCCCGATACTGCTTGAGCGTATCAACCTGCCAGAGCAGCTTGCCGTCGGCGGCGTTCCAACAGGCCAGAATGCCTGTGATGCCGAAGGTGTACACCTTGCCGTCGGCCACGGCGGGCGAGGCGCGCGGGCCATTGCCGAAGGGAGTGGTGAAATAAACATCCTTGCCTTGTGGGTTGACGGTTTTGCCGCGGTCATAGCTTTGTCGCCAGAGGCGCGGGCCGCTGTCGGCGTCGCAGGCCTCGATCTGTTCTTCGTTCGCCTTGGCCACTTTGGTGTGCAAGAAAACTTTGCCGCCCGCGACGATCGGTGAGCTGTGGCCTTCGCCGACCGGCTGTTTCCAGACGATCTTCGGCGGGCTTTTCCAGGGGGGGACGATCTCCTCCGAACTGCCGTCGCGGC
>JANWVS010000285.1 GCA_025056835.1 Gemmataceae bacterium
TGCCCTCGGGATGTCGGCAGTGCAGGGCGACGTAAAGATATTCCTGATCGTAGGCGAAGTAGGCTTCGGTCGGATAATCGTGAGCGGTCGCGCCGGCGGCGTTCCCCAATCGCAGCGGTCGCAAACCTTCCCAGCAGGCGTCGTCGAGTTTGCCGTCGAGGTACGGCCGCTGCTCGGTGAGTCGGCAAAGGGCCAAACGCCGCGGCGGAGGCAATCCCTGGTTGAGCAGCCAGGCTTCAGCGTGGGCGGCGTCGTGCCACGGCCCTTTGGTGACGTGTTTTTTGAAATTGTCGTACCACGCCGCAGGGGTCTGCTGATCGCCCAAGGTGCGGCGCGCGGCCTGAAGGCAGAATTGCACCGCCGGTTCGCTGGCAAAGAGCGGTCCGCAGGCGGCGAGGCGTTTGCCGAATTCGAGGCTGCCGGCGTACCACTGCCGGGCTTCGCTGCGGTTGTGGAGGAACGCGATATGACCCTTTTCTACTACCGCGATCCCTTTGGTCTGCTGAATGCCGTCGCCCGGCTGGTCCTTGGCCGGCGCCGCGGCACGGGGCGGTGAGGTCTCGTGGAAACTCAGGTTCTTGATGACCACGAACTGCTTCAGCTCATGGCGGCGGCGGACTTCCGTGCTGGCATTGTGACGAATCAGCCAGCGATACGCCTCGACGGCCGAACAATGGCCAGGGTAGCGATCCACCAAGAAGAGAAACGCTTCTCGAGCGAGTTCCCACTGACCGCGGCGGGCCAGGCCCTGGGCGATGGCGAAGACGGCCGCTGCGGCCTGTTCCTCGCTGAGTTGCCGACTGAGGCCGGCAAGCTGGGCCAGCACTTGTTCGAGCTGATCGGTCCTTTCCACCAAGGCCAACAAGTGACGGCGCTGGCGCAGCCCGTCGAGCAGCTGCGGGTCGGCTTCGTCGGCGGTCACGATCGGCCGTCGTGCGTCGCCAACAGCCGGAGTGCAGCCGAGCATCACATGCGACTGCCCCTGGGCGCCGGCCGCTTTGCTCGTGAGGATGACATAGGTACGTCGCTCCGGCACTGCGGCGTCGTCGCCGAGCAGGGCCGCGGCGCTCGCCGCGAACTCGCGCAGGCCGCCTTCCAGCCGCGGCACCAGCGCGAGGTTGTCCTGCACGATCGTACCGTCGCCCGGGGCCACCACCTTTTTGACAGGCCACGCGGCCAGGCCCAGCTGTTCGATCTGTTCGGGAAACGCCCCGGCGTCGGCTGCTTGCTGGACGGCTGCGCGCACCGCCTCGGCGACCACGGCGCCGATCCGGTTGTTCGCCGTGCCCCCCGGCGCATCGGTGACGACCACATCCGGCCGCCACATGCGCAGGGCCAGCACCAACTGGCGGAGCATTTCCCGTTCGGCGCGATCGGCGTGGGCGCCGTTCCAGTAGGCCAGTAGGCCAGCCTTGTCCGAGAAGTCAAGGTGGGACGGCTGCGGAAACTGCCAGAGCGACTCGCCGGCCAGGCCGCCGGCCAGGCGCGTTGCCGCGTGAAACCGCTGCGGGTCATTGGCGTGCCCCGGCTGCGCCGTCTTGGGATCGGCAGCGACGAGGCGAAGGGCCGCGACGAAATGGCCCTCTTTGGCCCCGACATCGGCGACAGTATCCCAGGGCACGTCCGTGCCGCGGGCATGAATCAACAGCATGGCTGCCCGTTTGCCGCCCTGACGCTGCACCGTCCAGCTTCGGCCGCCGTCGGTGGTCGCCAGGATGGTGCCAAGATCGCCGACGGCCCAGCCGCGGTGCTCATCGAGGAAGAAAACGCCGTGCAGCGGCAACGGTTGGCCCGTCGCGTGCCTTTGCCAGCTGGCCCCGCCGTCGCTGGAGCGGAGCACGACGGTGCCAGGCCGGCCCACGATCCAGGCGTGGCGGCCCAGCCCAAAGACGGCGCGAAAGTCGAGGCAGGCCGCCACCTCCGCGGGAAGTTTGAGGTCGGCAAAGCCCCAGGCCGTGCCGCCGCTCTGGCTGGTCAGGACCAGGCCGCCGTCCCCGACCGCGACGATGCGCTGCTCGAGGATCTGCACGGCATGCAGGCCGCGAGCGCCGAGGTCGGCAACGTCGTCGATGCGGGCCTTGGCGAACTCGCCCCGCACCATCGTGGCCAGGCCTTTCCACGGCCCGACGAAGACGCCGCCGCCGGTGGGGTTGAAATCGGCACCGTGCCAAGCGGGAGTGCGCGGCCCCTTGACCGGGTCCCAGGTCTTGCCGCCGTCGCTGGTCTGGAACAATCCCGTGGGAAACTGGTCGGCGCCGTCGCCGATCAGGAAACCGACTTTGCCATTGAGGAACCGCACCTGGTTGAGACCGGGCAGGGCATTGACCAACAAACGCTTCCATTCGACGCCGCCGTCGCGCGTGAACAGCACGGTGCCGACACTGCCGCCGCCGGGCAATTCCTCACGTCCGACGGCCCAGCCGACATAGGGGTCGAGAAAGCACACCGACCGCAGCGAGGCGCGCACGCCGGTCCGTTGCCGCTCCCAGTTCTTGCCGCCGTCGATGGTGTGCCACACGACACCGTCGTCGCCGACGGCCCAGCCCTCCTTGGCGTCGATGAACTGCACGGCCCGAAGGGGGGCATCGTCGAAGTGGCGCAGGTCGACCGCCCGGGCGGCCGCAACGAGCGACACGGTCATCACCAGGGAAATCACGAAGGCGGCGGGTCGCATAGGCTCCTCCCTGAGGCCAATGGCTTGATCGAAGGCGTCTCGGCCGGACCGGGCAATCGGCGAGGTCAATCGGCGAGCCAATAGCGAAGGATGCACCACAGGGCCTGGAAGGCGTCCTTCAGGCCGATTTTCTTGCCCTCCTCGTAGGTCCGCCCCGAATAGCTGATCGGGATCTCATAGATCCGCCATTTGGGCCGGCGCTTGGCGACCTTCGCCGTGAACTCCGGCTCGAAGCCGAAGCGATTCGATTTCAGCGTCATTCCCTGGAGCACTTCGCGGCGAAACACCTTGTAGCACGTCTCCATGTCGGTGAGGTTGAGATTGGTGAAGACGTTGGACAGCGTCGTCAGGATTTTGTTGGCCACGTAGTGCCAGAAGTAAAGAACACGATGGTGGTCGCCGATGAAACGCGAGCCGAAAACGACGTCGGCCCGGTCTTCGATGATCGGTTGGATGAGCCGCGGATACTCGGCCGGGTCGTATTCCAGATCGGCGTCCTGCACAATGATGACGTCGCCGGTGGCGTGCTGAAAGCCGGTGCGCAGGGCGGCTCCCTTGCCTTGATTGACGCTCTGATAGATGACGATGTGCCCTTCGCCCTCCAGTTCCTTGAGAATGTCGCGGGTGCCGTCGGTGCTGCAATCATCGACCAGGATGATTTCCTTGGGGATGGCGACAGCCTCGACGCGGCGGACCAACTCCCGGACCCATGGCTTCTCGTTGTAGACAGGGATGACGACGGAAAGCTTGAAGCCGGGCGGAATCGGATAGATGGCTAGTTGTCGGCAGGCGGCCTTGCCGAGCAGTCGCGACAGAAACTCCACGCGCAGGTCGGGATCGCGCGTCAGTTCCTCGAGCAAGCGCTGCGCGTCGGGGCCAAGGCGGGAATAAGGAAGGTGAGGCATCGCCATCATGGGTGTGGTACCTCTTGAGGGCGGGGCCGACTTCGTCGCTCCGCCGGCGGCGATTATCGGACAAAGCAAGGGACCGGGTCAAGGCGAAACCCGACGCCGCGCGGACCCGCGCGGCGCGCGTCCAGGGCTGTTCGATTGTGCCAAAAGTGCTTTTGCATCGGTCGTGACCGGCCCGACTCGTTCGAAAAATAACGACTTGGACGACAATCGAATAGCCCCGGCGCGCCTCGGAAGCCAATCATGCTCGTCTTGACACGGCGCGGCGGTCTCCTTAAGCTCGTGCCAGCTTCCAGGAAGCGGCGCGATCGAACCGGGAAGGGAGTCCGAGCATGACGGCCACCGCCACTGTGCCTCTGTGCGATTTGCAACCGCAATTGCGCGAGCTGGAGCCGCAGCTTCTGGCCGCCTTGACCGCGGTGCTCCGCTCCGGGCAAGTCATCAACGGCCCGGAGGTGGCCCAGTTCGAACAAGAGGCGGCCCGGTACTGCGGCGCCGGCCACGGCATCGGTTGCTCATCGGGTTCGGATGCGTTGCTTCTGGCCTTGGCGGCGCTGGGGATCGGCCCCGGCGATGAAGTCATCCTACCG
>JANWVS010000286.1 GCA_025056835.1 Gemmataceae bacterium
GGCCCGTCTCTCGGACGAAGCGCTTGAGGAAATGCTCGGCGAGCAGCGGCACGTCGCTGAGTCGTTCGCGCAAGGGCGGAATGCGAATTTCCACCACTTGCAGGCGAAAGAATAGGTCACGGCGGAACTTACCCTCCTGGATCGCTTTTTCCAAGGGCTGATTGGTGGCGGCGACGACGCGGACATCGACCTTGATCGGCGTGCTGCCGCCGACCCGCTCGAACGGGTGGCCTTCGAGAATGCGCAACAGCTTGGCTTGCGTGCTGGTGGCCATTTCGCCGATTTCATCGAGAAAGATCGTGCCGCGGTGAGCGGCCTCGAACTTGCCGATCTTCTTCTCTGTGGCTCCGGTGAAGGCCCCGCGTTCATGGCCGAATAACTCGCTTTCGAGCAGGGTCTCGGTGATAGCCGCGCAGTTGAGGCAGACAAACGGACCGAGCTTGCGCGGACTGGAATAATGGATGGCGCGGGCAACCAGCTCCTTGCCAACACCGCTTTCGCCGCGGACCAAAACGGTGGCATTCGTCGCCGCTACCCGGGCGATTTGTTGCTCCAAGGCTTTCATCGCCGGGCTCGCGCCGATCAATTCACTTTCAACCCGCAGTTGGTCGCGAAGCAGCTGGTTCTCTTGGGTGAGCGATTCGCGCTCGCGGAGCCGCACGGTGGCGATTCCCAGGTGCTTGGCGACGGCGACGGTAAACTCGAGGTCGTCGCTGCTGAGGGCCTTGTGCGGATCGGTGCAGTACAAATGGATCAGGGCCAACACTTTGTCGTGGTGCAAGACCGGCGCGCAAATCAGACTCGTGGCCCCCAAGTGCGAGATGCTCTCGCGCTGCCGCAAGTAGCGATCGCGGGCCACGTCCTCGGCAAGGACGGCTTCGCGGCCGGCGAGAACTTCGTTGCTCACGAATTCGGACACCGGTACATAGTTGCGCACATTTGGGTCGCGATGACGATAGGCTGTCACTTCAAGGTTTCGGCCTTCAGTCATGGTCAAAATGGCTCCGACCTCGGCAGGCACCGCCTCCAACAACGCCTCGAGCACGATCCAGGTCAAGTCTTGGTACGTTGTCGCTGCCCCCATTTCGAGACCAAGGCGATACAGCAGAGCCAAATCACGGCTTAAACTGCGGCGCGTCCCCGGCCCCGGAGAAGCTTCGGCCCCCTCGGCTGCTGCTTCCTGGTCCTTGGGCATCGGCGTCAAGAAACGGGTTTGTCCCAACCGTTTTCTGATCGATATGGAATCGTTCGGCGACAGCGGAGGCGACAACGGCGGCAGCTCATCGAGGCGTTCGACGAAAACCAGCGCCGTTCTCCCCAGTTGAATCTGGTCCCCCGATGTCAATTCCCAATCCGATACGAGAGCCTGACCGTTGACTCGAGTGCCGTTGAGACTTTTCAGATCGCGGACGCGCCATTTGCCATCGGCGAAAGACACCTCGGCGTGTTCGCGGCTGCACAGTTCGTCCTTGACCAGAATGCGATTGGTGTTGGCCCGGCCCATGGTGATGCGCTGACCTGCCTGTAGCGGATAAACATCGCCATAACCATCCTCGCGGCGCAGCACTAAGTAAGGTCCCGAATCAGGAGCGGCCATGAAACAAAGCTCACAACCAACGACATCGAGGCGTGTTTCACTACCTTACCGCGAATTGGGCCGCGCGGGAAGGTCGGTTCGACGTGCAAACGATAGGTACTCCGTGACTCTATCGCGAAGCGGCAGCCCGCGACTCTGCCGCGGGCGCTGCTCTTGCCGCGGGTAGTAACCGCCCGCTGCTCCGCGGCGGACTACGTTGGAGCAGCGAACTTCGCTTTTACTCTCGGCAGGTTTAGCGCCCGCGCCGGCCGCCAAACGAAGGACGCGACCAAGCAGCACCGCCGATCCCACGCGAAGCAAAGGATGGGCTGATGACTGCCGGCCGACTGGGCACCGTCATGCGAGGAGGCGAACTTGAGGCGGCCAACCGAGGAGCACTGCTCGACGGCACCATCACGCGAGGCGGAGCACTCGACGGCGCCATGCCCGAAATTCGCGGCGGATTGTAACTGTAGCTCGGCGATGGCGAAATCACCGTCGTCCGTGGCGCGGGGGCCTGGACAATCCCCGGTAAAACGGCATCGACTTTCCCGCCCGACGGCCTGGGTGGAGACGACGACGGTCTCGGACCGCCTCCCGATCCCGACGGCGACGAGAACGGCTTGGGAGCGCTGCCTCCGCTGCTCGGCGGTGTAAATGTCTTCGGAGCGCTGCCGCTGGGAGACGACAACACTTTTGGCGCGCCACTCCCGCCAGAAGATGGCGACACCACCTTCGGATTGGAATTGTTCACCACGGGAGGCCTCGATCCGCTTGCTCCCGAACCAGGCAGTATCGTCGGAACTTTGGACGGCGAACCGTTCGTGCCGGCCGGAGGGGCCAACGTTTTTGGCTCGTTGTTGACCGTGACTTTGGGCGTCGTCAACGGCTTGGGTTCGCTGCTGCCAGTCGTCGGCGGCGTGGTTGTCTTCGGTTCGGTTGAGCCGCCGATTTCGGTGTCGTCACGACTTTGGGATCGCCTTGGCTGCTGATCTTAGGGACCGACTTGGCGTCGGGGCCGCGGGGACCGTCTGCGGTTTTTGACCCGGCGCCGTCGCCCACTTTGCCCAGCTTTGGTACCGAGTCACCGTCGAGCGGCCTCGGACCATCGCGGGGGGAAACGGTCGGACCGGTCGGCTTCGTCTGACCCGCCACACCAGACGGAGAAGCGTCCTTGGGCGGTATTCTGATGGACGACCCGATTTTTGCGTCTCCCGTGCCTGCGGACGCCGGTGGATTCTTGGGAGCAAGCGTCGCGCTCGGCTTTGGATTCGCACCGTCGCCGACGCGTGCCGCTTCCAGTCGCTTGGCACGCGTCAGTGCCACTTCCTGCGTCCGATCCGCCAACGCTTTTTGCTTTTGCACTTCGGCTGGCGTTTGCTTCACGAGCTGGATGTTGTTGCCCAGGGACTTGATCTGCCCCAGCGGCGCCACCACCCGGGCGTCTGGTCCCACTTTCTTGCCGTCGTTAAGCCGCGCTAACTGTTGCGCAAAGTCCCGCGGCGGCACCGCGGCACGGCCGGCAGCCCGGTCGTCGTACAAGCGCTGCTGTTGGGCCACCCAAGTGTTGGGCAAGCGATTCTGCCAGCGGTAGTAGGCAAACCCCGGATTGAATCGCCCGCAGCCGTTGAACCAGGGGCGGTAGCCGAAGTTGAAACACGCCGGCCCATAGAAATTGCCGAAGAAGAACCCGAAACATCCAACGCGGACAAAGCACGAATCGTAGAAACAACCTAATCCCACGGCCCAGGTCGGACGCCAGCACCAACCGGGCGTCAGCCATAGCGGTCGGCTAAACCAGACGGGTGCGAACAGGACGCCGCGGGCATCGAACGGATAGTCCCAATAGCCGTCGTTGAAGATATAGCCATAGGGGGTCCAGTAATAACACGCCGGCACCCAGACTCGGCCGACGCGGAACGGCGACCAATAGCCCGGACGCCACACGAAACGGGTATCGCGATAAACCCAGGTTCCCGGGATCCAAGCGAAATCATCGCCGGGCGGCGCCACGTTCGGCTCGGTGTCCAGGGGGGCGGGCGGTTCGGGAACATAGCGCGGCTCGGGTTGCTGTTCGGGAGCCCAGTAGCCGGGGATCCACCGCCAGCCTCCGTCAGTCTGTTCCCAGTGTCCGGGGATCCATTGGCGACCCGGCGGAGCGTTGCGGTACGTTCCGGAAACCCAAATGAAGCGGTTGTTCTCCGGATCCCAGGCCCAATAGCCGGGGATGAACTGCACGTTGTTACCTTCGGGCCGCTCCGCCGGCGGTTCCTCGGGAATCGGCGCTGGTGGCGCCTTCGGCACGACCGGACCGGGGCCGACCTGAGGGTCATTGGGTTGGGCGAAGGCTTCGTGAACGGGACCGCGAACCTGGATCTCGACGCCGTCGGGTAACTCGGCATCGTTGTCGTGAGAATGGACAGGGGCGGGGCCAAGGAAAGCGACGATCGCTAGCAGCCCGCCGCACCAAGCGCATCGGCAGAGGGTGGACATAGGGAGACCTCGCTCTGGCAGCGGTTCGTGTCTTCATTATGGCGCCGGATTGGCATAAAGACAACGCCGCTGCTCTAAAAACTTGCGCGAGGCCTCCTTGC
>JANWVS010000287.1 GCA_025056835.1 Gemmataceae bacterium
TGAAGTGCGCGTTTTCCGAAAGAAAACCGTAGCCGGGGTGAATCGCTTGGACGTTGCCTACCTCGGCGGCGCTGATGATGCGCGGGATATTGAGGTAGCTTTCGGAAGCGACGGCGGGACCGATGCAGTAGGCCTCGTCAGCCAGGTCGAGATACGGGGCGCCGCGGTCGGCTTCGCTATAGACCGCCACCACTTCAATGCCGAGGTCGCGGCAGGCACGAATGACGCGCAGGGCAATTTCACCACGGTTGGCCACCAAGATGCGTTGGAACATGGTACAAACGTCTTCTGGAGTCAGGAAGTCGCAAGGTCAGGCTTCAGGGGTTGGGATCGACGCGCATGAGCACCTGGCCGAACTCGACCGGTTGCTGGTTCTCCACGAGAATCTCGACGATCACGCCGCTGCACTCGGCCGTGACTTCGTTGAACAGCTTCATGGCTTCGATCAGGCCAATGACAGTGTTGTTGTTCACCTTGGAGCCGACTTTGACAAACGGTTCGGCACCCGGAGTGGGAGCCGTGTAAAAGGTGCCAACCGTTTGGCTTTTGATGTCGATGAGCTTTTTGGCCGGGGCCGCCGGTGGCGCCGCTTCCGGGGCAGCGGGGGCAGGCGGCGCGGCCGCAGGAGCGACGACCGGTGCTGCGGTCAACGGCCCTGCCGCCACGACCGCCGTCTTGGCGCCACGGCGTAGGCGCAGCCGCTGTCTGCCGTCGCGCAAGTCGATTTCGCTCAGGTCGTGTTGCGTCATCAACTCGACAAGGGACTTGACCGTCGGGACGTCGAACGGCGTGGCGTTCGGGCTGGCTTCCGGGGAGGGTACCTCGGGCGAATCTTCCCCCTGGGCATTGGTCTTGGTGGCTGAGGCGGGTCGTTTGCTGGTATCGCGCTTCATGCGTTAGAGCTCCACGAAATTGGAATCCCAACTGCGCGGCAGATGCGTGAGCACTTCTGCGCCGTCGGGGGTAATCAGGATGTCGTCCTCGATCCGGATACCGAACTCACCGGGCAGGTAGATGCCGGGTTCGACCGTCACGACCATGCCAGGCTGCAGCACGACTTCCGAATCGGCTTTCATCAACGGGGCCTCATGAATCATCATGCCGATGCCGTGGCCGATGTTGTGCGTGAAACAGTCGCCGAAGCCGGCCTCGACGATCACCCGTCGGGCGGCAGCATCGACGTGTTGCACCTGCACCCCGGGTCGTAACGCCACGAGGGCCGCAGCCTGGGCGTCCAGCACGACGTCGTACACGCGACGGATCCGTTCCACGGTTGCCGACCCCGGAATCGCTACATTGTTATGGTTCAAGAGAACGCGCGTCAAGTCGCTCTTGTACAAGAATGTGCCGCAGGCGCCCCAATCGACCAGCAGCAGCGGCGCCGCCGCCAGGCGCCGGTCGGTGGGCGGTGCATGCGGCAGCGCCGATCTCGCCCCCGCGGCGACAATCAGGGGAAAACTACTGCTCTTGGCCCCGGCGCGGCGCATGGCGTGTTCTAAGTCGTCGGCCAGATTCTTTTCGGTGTCATCGGGCCGCAATGTCGCCCGCCACGCCAGGAAAGCCCGTTCGGCCAGGTCGATGGCGTGCCGGATCTGCGCGATCTCGCCTTCGTCCTTAATCTGGCGAAGCGCTTCTACGCGTCCCCAGCCGAACTTCCAGTCGATGGTCGGTGCCGACTCGCCCAGAAGTTGCAGCTCGCGGACCGACAAGTAACCGCCGTCGTATTCAACCGTGGCGGCGCCGAGCGCTTGCAACGTTCGGGCCGTGGCTTGGATGAGGCTTTGCTTGGGCGGTCGGATGGCCGTCTCGATGTCGGGGCATTCCTCTGCCAGCTGCGTGACGAAGCGGCCGTCGCTGACCATCACGGCCTTGGTCGCTGTGACAATGAGATAGCTCGCTTCGCCCGTGAAACCGGTAAGGTAGCTGACGTTGATCGGTTGTGTCACCAAGAACGCATCGACGCCGGCGTCGCGAAGCTGGCTGGTCAAACGCTCGCGACGGACGACAAAAGATTCCCGCATACCGGCTCCCCGTGCTTGGATGTCGTTGTATCGATATGCTGAAGACTGTCCCGCCGCTGGCGCCAAAGTTTCCCCGGCGCCGCAGATTGGCTTTTCGGAGGAAGTGTCGATGCGACCTGCTTGTCTTTCGTTGTGCTGGATCACGCTGGCCGTCGGCGCCGCCTTGGCGCCCAGCGGTCGGGCCGGCGATGATTTCACGCCCGAGCCTGGGTTCGTCAGCCTCTTCAACGGCAAGGACCTGACCGGATGGCGCTATTACAAAGAAATGCTCGACGGCAAAACGGCCACGGCCGACGGTCGTTTCACCGTGGTCGACGGCGTCATCGTCGCCAACGAAGGTAAAGGGATCAAAGACCTCTACACGCAGAAAGAGTTCGCCAAGGACTTCCAACTCAAACTGGAATTCCGCGCCGCCCTCAAGGCCGACAGCGGCGTGTACATCCGCGGATCGCAACTCCAGGTGCGCGATTTTCACCGCCGCGGCGAGCAGAAGCAGCTCAAGAAGTTTCAGACCGACGGCTGGAACGAGTTGGACATCACCGTCCGCGCCGGACAGCTCGAGGCCATCGCCAACGGCAAGAAGCTGACCGAAAAAGACGTGCTCGAGGTGGTGGTCAAGGACGGTCAGCCTTCGGCGTCGCTCAACGGCAAACCGCTGGCGGTCAGCAACATCCAGGTGTCGGTCGGCAACCTCGCCCGTTGTCTATGCAACGGCGAGTTTCTGGAGAACATGAAAGTCCCTGCCAAGGGCGGCATCGGCTTGCAAGCCGAGAGCGGCAAGTTCGAGTTTCGCCGTATTCGTGTCAAAGAACTGAACTAGGCGAAGCGACGTGACAGAGACAGCCTCACAAAACAACAGCGCCGTCGTGGGATGCATCGTGGATCGGCGACGGGGCCTATCTGGCTAGGCTGGGCAGCAAGCTCCGGCAGAAAGCGCTGGGTGCCTGGGTTCCGCCTTGTTCGTTTGGCCCAGGCACTGTACCATTTCGGCCATGGCCCTGGAATCGACGACGACGGGAGCGCCGAAGAATTGGGCGCGCTGTTGTTTGGCCGCGGTTGCCGTGGCGGGACTGTTTGCCTGGCACGGATGGTTGACGCTGGGGCTGTTCGGCGACAGCTATCCCTGGCCGAATCTGACGAACGAAGAACCGGTGCTCTCCGGCCGCCACCCGCAGCATCAGTATCTAGGATGCATTGGGGCCGAAGCCATCGCTAAGACAGGCCGACCCTGCGCCTACGTCCCTGACTTCCAGGCTGGTTTTCCCAAGACACCTATTTTCAACGGCAGCCGGTTGGCGGAGGTGTTTTACTATCTTGGCGGAATTGGCCATTCACCGCGGGCGTACAAGATTGGGCTGGCGCTGACGTGTCTGTTGGTCCCGTTGCTGGTGGCTTTGGCGGCGCGGGGGATGGGGTTGGATTGGGCGAGCACGTTTGTCGCGACGACGCTGGGAATCCTGATTTGGTGGGGGCCCCAGTGCCGCGCCGCTTTGGAAGCGGGCGAAGCGGACTTACAACTTGCCGCGTTGGCGGTCTTGGCACATGTCGGGGCGTTGGTGCGTTTTGATCGCAGGCCGGGATTCTGGGCGTGGTGGGGGGTATGGTTCACCTCGGCCTTGGCGTGGTTTTTCCAGCCGCTGGTGTTGCCCATTTCCCTGACGCTGGTCTTGGTGTATTACCTCGGCGCGGGTGTGCGTCATGCTCATTGGACGTGGCATTTGGCTTTAATAACCGCCGAGGCCGGGGCGGTTGCTGTTCATGTGCCGTGGCTCATCGATTGGGTCGAGTATTGGTGGCTGCGCCTGCCGTTGCCAAGCCCCAACGACCTGCTTCCGCACCGGACGTTCCAAACGATCTGGAACGCGCCGTTGTGGTGCGGTGCCGCCGAACGACTTTTCGCCGTCCTGTTGCTGGGGGCAGCAGTGCCCGGCTTGCTGATTCTTTACGCCCGGCGCTGTCGTCCGACGGCCCGACTGCTGGGGTTGGGCACGGCCGGTTTGATGTCGCTCACGCTGCTGGGGATCGCTTGGGAACCACTCGGCCAAGTCGGCACGGCGGCATTTTTGGCACCGGCCCTCTGGTTTGCCGCTTTGCTGGCCTCCTTGTCGGTCACGACCCTGCCGGTCTTGCTTTGGCGCCGCCC
>JANWVS010000288.1 GCA_025056835.1 Gemmataceae bacterium
TAGGATTCGGCGAAGGCTGTCGGCGCATCGTTGACAGCCGTGACGGTGATCGTAATCGTCGCCGGGGGACTGATCGCCGAACCATCGCTGGCACGGAAAGTGAAGCTCGCCGTCCCGTGGAAATTGGCTGCGGGCGTGTACAGGTAGGTTCCGGTCGTAGTATTGGTGATTGTGACCGTGCCGCGAGCATTAGTAGTGTCAACCAGCGAATAAGTCAGTGTCGGGCTGTCCACGTCGGTGGCGATGAGTTGCCCCGTGGCCGGCGTGTCTTCGGCCGTCACGAGCGTGCCGTTCTGGGCGATGGGAGCGTCGTTGATCGCCGTGACCGTAATCGTGACCGTGGCCACGTTGCTGTCCTCGTGGCCGTCGTTGACCTTGTAGGTAAACGTGTCAACGCCGTTGAAATCCTGGTTGGGCGTGTAAGTAAAGGAACCATCTTCGTTGAGATGGACGGTACCGTTGGCAGGACCACTGACCAGGATGGCCTTGAAATTGGTGCGGTCGGCCAAGTCGGCATCGGTGTCGTTGGCCAAGACGCCGATCGCCGCAGTGCGCGTCAGAGGCGTGTCCTCGGTGGTGCTGTAGGTGTCGTTGTTGGCGATCGGAGCAGCGTTGGTGTGCGAGATCGTGAAGGTCGTGTCGACGAACAGGCCCGCCTTGTCGGTGGCTCGAATCGTGATCGTCGCCGTGCCGGATTTCTTGAAATTGAGATTAAGCCGATCGATGAAGATCGGATGGATGACCGCCTCCACGACGTTAGGATCGCTGACATGGACAACGGCATAAGTCAAGAATTCCGGCCGGTTATTGATCGTGACTCCCGTGATGGCGAAGAAATTGGCCAAAAGCGCATCGTTGGGGAAGATGTCCGGCGTACCGGCCGTATAGTTGCGCAACGGCATTTCGGTGAAGGCGGAAAGATTGGGATTGCCCGACTCGGCATCGCTGCGATCCTGACTTTTGACGGCAGCGGCGGCGTCGATCCGCTGCATGCTGATCGTATCAACCACGCGGCCAAACACCGTGAAACCGCCGTTCTGCGTGTTGAGGTTGCTGCTGCTGTCGTGGATGTTGAAGAAGAACTGGCTCGTCGCGCTGTCGGGCCCCGCTCCCTTGGCCATGGCGATCGTGCCGCGAATGTTCGACCGACCGGCGGCGTCCGGTTCATTGGGCACGTTGGGCGTTTTGGAATCGGTGATCGAATTGAGGCCGATTTTCTGGATGGCGGCGGTGCCGTCGCTGGTGATGTCGAGCGTGTTGCCGCCTGCGGTGGCTGAAATCGTGATCGAATTGCCGTTGACAGTCTTAACGAAGAACGCCGTGCCCTCGGTAAGACCTCCCGGTAAGGCGGTGTTGCCGATCCTTGTGAAGGCCACCAAGTCGCCGACAGCCAACGTCAGGTTGCCGAAGGTGATAGCATTGTCGTTCTTGGTGATCGTTGCCAGCGCCGCCTTCTGCGCGATGGCAACGCCGTCCGCGGTGATGTCCACCGTCGGACCGCCGGCAGTTTCCGAAACGGTGATGTTTGAGCCATTGACGCCGGTGACGAAGTAAACCCTGTTGGCCGTGATCCCTTCCGGTAAATCCTGGTCGCCGACCGGCGCGAATTTGACGAGGTCGCCGACCTGAAAAACAAGGCCGGCGACCTGAATGGCATCCATGGCTGCGGTGCCCGTGGCCGCGCCTTGCTCTACTTCGAATTTGAATCCACCGCCCTGGAAGACAAAGTCCTTGCCGGGCTTTTTCACTTCCACGGGTCCATCGCTGAGAACGTCAATCGGATCGCCGTCCTCGGTTTCGGAGACGGCGAAGTTGTTGCCGATGACCTGTACGACGAAATACTCCACGTTCTCTTCAACGCCATCGGGGAGGGGGTTGCTATTTGCTTGCTCAAACGTCACTTTGTCCCCGACCTTGACCTTGAAGCCTGGAGCATTGAAGACGTCGTTGGTGGCGTTGGCCGTGGCCGTGGCGCTTTCTCCCTCCAGGTCAGCACTTCGGTGGAATATGGTGTTGTTGTAGAGGCCGGCGAGGACGTAGGCGTAGAAATTCGACACCGTTTGTGGCGCCAGGCGGTCGAATAGTTCGATCTGGATGTCGCCGAAGTTGGTGTGGAGTGTCACGAGACTGTTGGCCAGGTTGGCATCGTCGAAGACGCCGGCCAGGTTGATCGTCTGATTGGCGTGGGCGTTGTGGATATTGGCAATTGGTTTCTTCACAAACGGCGCTTGGTTGGCCAACGGCGGGACGGTCATCGTTACGGTTCCGACGAAGTCACCGAAATCGCGGCTGCTGTTGCGCTTTCCTTGCGTGCTGCTCTCAAACGCGAACTTCGTGTTGTTCAGCCACTTCATGTGCTGAGCATCGTCGGGGTTGGCGTTGGTAATCGAAAAGAACGCCAAAGGCTTGCCTTCCTCATTTTTGTTTTCAGGGTTGAGCGTCAAGAAATTGTCGCTCGTGTTGTTTTGAATGAGGTAGTAGCCGTAAAACGCGCCGCCGGGGAGGTTGACGATTTTTGTGGCACCTTTTTTGCCGCCGGGAGCGAATAAGATCTGTCGCGCGGGGACGCCATGCACTTGTCGGAATGGATCTAAGGCGGCGGCGGCATAACCATCGTCGCTCGGTCTCAGGTTGCCGATCTTGCCCGTGGCGTCGTCGACCAGAAAAATACCGATTTCGTTCTTGCCGCTGCCCTTGACGCTTTGGAAGGTGACCGGTATCGTTTGCCCCGCCACGCCGGCGACTTGCGAAACCTCCGCCGTGCGGTAGCTGATTTTGAAGACTACGTCGTTGTAGTCTCGGTCGCCGAGGTTGTAAGCGTCTTCCCACATGACCTTCATCGAGCCGTCGGCCATCGTCGTCGTTTTGACGTGGTCTCGACCATCGCGATTGGCCACGTCGATCGAGAAAAACGCTTGGTTGCCGGTGACCTGTTCGTTGTCGGGGTTTTCCGCTTCCCACTTCGCCCTTGTGTTATTTTGAATGAGGTAAAAAGCGAGACGTGTGCCAGCGGGAAAGGTCAAGGTGGTTGAGGCACCGCGAAACTGACCCGCAGTGAACACGGTGCGAGCTGCATTGGGACCGGTGGCGCTTGTATCGAGCGCTTTCTTGGCGTAATCGGTCTCGCCAGGAAAAGCATCGGCAATGCGGCCGAGATCGTCGACAGCGTAAACTCCCACTTCATTCCAGTACCGAGTATGGCGGCTGAGGTATTCGAACGTCAGCGTCACTTGCGTTCCGGGTGCTCCGGCCACGGTGAAAAAATCATTGGCTGGTACGTCACGTTGCTCGAGTTCCTCGCAATGCAAGCGTCGCCGATGAGACTTTTTCGTCGCTTGTTGCCTCGGTTTCCAGTCAGAGGAGGAGCCAAAGAATCGAAAGACACTCATGGATGGTTCTCTATGACACTGATGTTCCGTTCAGCTCAACTACCACGGCGTCCTAATTTGCTGTCGGCAACTTCGGAAAACCACGGCCAACCGGTGCAATCGGGATTTCATCGCGACACAATACTCCGCTCGGTACGATCGCGCAACTTTACCGCTGCCACCGACTTTGCCGTCGCCGGTGGGGCCTCTGTCTGTAGGTATGACGATCCAACTTGCGAAAAGAGGTGAACTGTACGCAACAAGCGCGTCAAACCGACGTCCGAAACCGATTGTTTGAAAACACGCCCGGTCGATCGCCCTGGAACTGCTCCTTCCCGCCGTGGACAGCGACCACGACGCGGATTACAATCACCCTCCGACGGGATCGCCATTCTCACAATCATTTATCGTTTATCGTTGTCATTCGGATTCTCGAGCATTCCAAGGAGGGCGCATGTGATAGCTGCACGTCGCGGATTTACCTTAATCGAACTGCTCGTCGTCCTCGCGATCATCGCTGTGCTGATCGGCCTGCTGCTTCCGGCAGTGCAGAAGGTCCGTGAAGCCGCGAGTCGGTTGCAGTGTCAAAACAATCTCAAACAGATCGGTCTGGCAGCACACAAGTACCACGACGCCACGCGAACTCTGCCTCCGAGTCGAATTTACGACGAATACGCATCCTGGGCCGTTCTGATCCTGCCGTATGTCGAACAGCACAATCTTTATCGTCAATGGGACCTGACGCTTCGCTATGTGGATCAGCCATTGACCGTGGTACAGTCCCCGGTACCGGTC
>JANWVS010000289.1 GCA_025056835.1 Gemmataceae bacterium
ATCCCGTTCGTCCTGGTAGCCCTGGCCCTGCGGATGTTGCTGTTGCAGCAGCACGGCCAGTTTTAGGTTGCGGAAGTCTGCTATACTGTGAACATCGCCGCCGCGGACGCCGACTTCGTTGCGAGGCCCCAGCCTGGATTGAGCAACGGCTCCGCACCTGCCTCGGCGGCATTCCCAAGCCGGCCTGGCCGACGCCAGGTCAACGATCATACCCGGGGGGTTGCTATGCACTCGAACCTGCGCCATCCACGTTTTCCGCGGCGCGATCTGTTGCAAGCCGGCGCCGTCGGCTTGCTGGGTCTTTCGCTCGGCGACGTCGCAGCGCTGCGGGCTAGGGCCAACGCAACGGCCCATTCTGCTGAGTCCCGAGGCCGACGCGACAAGTCGGTCATTTACATCTTTCTTTCCGGCGGCCTGGCCCAGCACGACAGCTTCGACCCCAAGCCCGACGCCCCCGCGGAAATCCGCGGCGAGTTCGAGCCGATTGCGACGCGAACTCCCGGCGTACACATCTGCGAACATTTACCGCGCCTGGCCGCCCGGAGCCATCAATGGGCCTTGGTCCGCTCCCTCACGCATTCGAGCAACGATCATTCGCTGGGCCATCACATCATGCTCACCGGCCGCAGCTCCGCACCGGTGGGGTTCGACCCGTCGCGACCCAAACCGAGCGACTATCCGGCCATCGCTGCCGTTGCCGGCCACCTGACGGCACGCCACAACAACCTGCCGTCCGCCGCCGTGCTGCCGTTTCACTACATCCATCATTCGGGGCGCGTGATTCCCGGCCAGTTTGCCGGCGAAATGGGCCGGCGCCGCGACCCGTGGTTCATTCATGCCGCCCAGAACTGCCCGGGCTACGGCCCCTGCCCTGATTGCATCGATCACCAGCAGCGGCCGCACCGGCACGTGGGTGCGCCGCTGTTCCAACCGCCGAACCTGCACCTGCCGGAAGGGATCGACCTGCATCGACTGGGCTCGCGGCGCGGTCTGCTCACCCTGATCGAGCGGCAACAACGCGCCTTGGACCAGTCAGCCGCCCTGGCCGAGTTGGATGAACAGCGCGCCGGCGCCATGGCGCTGCTGACCTCGAGCCGTGTGCGCGCTGCCTTCGATCTGAGCAACGAAAGTGAACGGATTCTCGACGCCTATGGCCGCAACCTCTTCGGCTACTCCTGCCTTCTCGCCCGTCGGCTGATCGAACTGGGCGTCGGTCTGGTGCAAGTCAACTTGGGACGCAATGAGACGTGGGACACCCACGGCAACGCTTTCCCGCACCTCAAAAATCATCTTCTGCCGCCGATGGATCGCTGCGTTTCCGCCCTCATCGACGACCTGGACGCCCGCGGCTTGTTGGCAACGACGATGATCGTGATGGCCGGCGAATTCGGCCGCACGCCGCGCATCAGCACCTTGCCGCAATATTATGCACTGCCCGGCCGCGACCATTGGGGTGCCGTGCAGAGCGTTTTCTTTGCCGGCGGCGGGGTCCGCGGCGGCACGATCATCGGCGCCTCCGACCGCAACGGCGCTTTTCCGTCACAAAGTCCGCAGACGCCGGAAAACCTGGCCGCGACCATTTACGACGCCTTGGGCATTCGCCGCGACGCCCTGTGGTTCGATCCGCAGAACCGTCCCCATCACGTCTACCACGCCGAGCCGATCGCCGGGTTGACTTAGGGCTGGACGAACCGACCCAGGAACAAGACGCTGCCCGTTTGCCTTTCCTTGATGAGGAAAAGGAACGGCCGATCGGCGTGGAAGACGGCCTTGGGATACTCCGGCGGCAACGCCGTGACGCCGATCACCACGGCCGTCGCTGCGGCGGCTTCTGTGCCTTTTTCGTGGACGTCGACAAACGCCTTGTGGACCACGGCGGAGATCACGAGCCGTTCGCGGGTCGTCAGCCCGGAGAAATCGGCTTTGCGTTCATCGAAGGCGTCGGTCATGCCCAGGGCGGCCAGTACGTCGTTGAGCTGGAATTCCGCCGTGATCTTGAATTTCGGCAACTGGAGATCGACATCGTGCATCTGGGCGGCTTTGAGCCAACGGGCCAGGTTCGCCGGCGTCAGTTGCTTCTCCAGCGCCGGCAAGCCATCGTGCTTTTTCGGTAAGAGTACCACCATCGAAAGTTCGTGGCGCTGGTACGGCAGCTCCACGAGCTGAAAGTCAGGCCCAGCGTAGTAAGCCGTCTTTTCCTGTTTGGCCATCATCGGCACGTCCACTTTCCGGCCGCTGGCCAACGTGAACGGACGCGGTTTGGTGCCTTCACTGGAAAAGTTGTTCTGCCAGGCGGCTTTGAAGTAAATAGCGTTGGTGAGCACCAGGCGCGTATCCGGCTTGAGCACGCCCGGTTGGATCAGATCTTTGATCCTGTCGTTGGTCTGCTCTTCCACCCAACGATTGATGGTGTGGCGAGCTTTTTCGAAATCGCCCATGAAGTCGAGTTCGCGCAAGCCGGCGCCGTAGGTTGCTTCGGTCAGGCGCAGGAAGTCGGGCAAGAAGCCGTAACCGGTTTGCCCCCAGAGGGCGTTGGCCGTGCGTAGCTCGTAGGACCGTTCGATCTTCTTGTCGTTGAACAGCCGGTGCAAACGGGCAAAGCCGGCGCGGAGCCGCTCATCCGGTTGGGCCAAGTGCAGCGCTTGGACCATCTGGGCGGCGGTGTTGCCCCGGGCGCCGCCGTAGGTCATCGCCAGCGCCGTGGAAATGCTGTAGGGCGAGAAGAAGAGATTGCCTTCCCGCTTCGCCAGTTGGGCGTACAGGTCGGCGGCAAAGTGCGTGTTGCCCGCGACTACGGGATCCTCGCCGACCGGCTGTCCGCGGCCGACGGCCGATGGCGTGCCCGCTGTGCCCACGGCCAGCGCGCTCAGAATCAAGACGCTTTTCATCGACCCGATACTCCAAAAGAAGAATAGGCGGTGCCCAGAAAAGACGACGTTTCGGCCCAGAGCGTTTTACGGAACCGCGCCGCTGAAGGCCATCCGGCTGGGTCAGCAACGATCGCGAACCGGCGTCAGCGGCCCCGAGCGATCGTGGTCGGCGTCTCGATGCGGAAGATCAGCACGACGCCGCCGCCGGCGACCAGAAGATGGCGGCTGTCCGGCGCATAAGCCAAGGCGGTGGGCGCGTGCGGAAGGTCCCACGCTTGCCGCGGTGCGCCGCCGCGGATGCTCCAGACAACGAGTTTCAAATCGTCCCCCGTGGTGACCAAAGTGTGGCCGTCCGGCGCGATGGCGGCGTGGTAGACGGCACGGCGGTGAGCCTGAAACCGCGTGGAGTCGCGCAAGCGGCTGCCGTCGAAGGTACATATCCGAACCGAGCCGTCGCCGCCGGCACACACGACGTGGCGGCCGTCGGGATGCAAAGCCAGCGACGTGACCGGGGCGCCGACGGGGAACCCCCACTCCGGCGATACCCGCCCCGCAGCACTCGCCCAGCGCACCTCATGGTCGTCTCCGCCCCAGAAGACGAAGGCACCGTCGCTGCTCCAAGTCAAGCTCACGACACGCCCGGCACCGGGCAATTCGGTGCGCCACCTGTGTTCGTCCACCTCCCAGAGGCGAACAACACCGTCCAGTCCGCCGGTGGCCAGGATCGGTTCGGACGGGTGAAAAGCGAGCGCCGTGACCGGCGATTTGTGCCTCGGCAACGTCTGCACCAGTTCCCGGCGTTCCCGATCGTACAGGCGCACCAAGCCATCGTCACCGGCAGCGGCAAGTCGTCTGCCATCGGACGATATGGCAACCTTGTTGACCCGCCCCCAGGTTGAAACGTCGATGCGATACGGCACACTGGGCGCCGTCGCGTCCCACAAACGGACGGCTCGGTCTTCTCCGGCGGTGGCAATCCAGCGACCGTCCGCCGTCACCGCCACAGCCTGCGGCCCTCGGCCCAACCAGGCAGGACGCGGCGTACCCAGCACGCCGACCACCTCCTCCGGCCAGGTCGCATGGACCTGCTTGCCGTGCAATTTCTCGCGCTGAAAGCCATCAAACGGCGACGGCAGCCGACCGATCATTTCCGCGACGGCCTGGGCCTTGGCCGGATGCTGACGCTTGAACTCGAGCAGACGGTCGCGGCAGGTGTCCGGTAGGTGCTGGCAGAGCGCCAGGTCGTGTTGCAAAGCTTTCCAAGCCGCTTCGAGAGGGGCATCGCT
>JANWVS010000028.1 GCA_025056835.1 Gemmataceae bacterium
CGTTCGGAGAAACTCTCGGCGGTGGTTTCGTCGCTGGTACGAAAAACCGCGATTTCGCTTACAGCTGGATCGGTTGCGGTGCTCTAGCCACGGCGTGGGGATTGGCCCCTGAGAATGCCCCGACCTGGTATCAATTCAGCAGCAATCACCCAATCGTTCAGTTTGCCAACGCCGACGGTTCGGTCCGCGGTGTGCGGCGCTCAGCGGTCTACGCGAGTTACATCTATGCGAGCAGCTGGGGCGAGGGCTTCACCTACAATCCTGACGACGTAGGCCAGTAGCCGAGCCGATGGCTCGCTTAAGTTGTAAAATCTCGGAGACTTCCGAAGTCGGTTGACCGCCGGGTTCGGAAGTCTCTTTACTATCCGCTTCGGTACTCAGAGGTTGTTTATGATTCGCTGGTTTTGTGTCCCGGCTCTCGGTGTTGCGTTGCTGTTGGCAACGGGTTGCAGCGGCGACAGTTCCAAGTCCACGACGCCGCCCCCCAAAGAGAAAGGTACGTCGATCCAACCCCCGCCGCCTCCGCCCCCGCCTCCGCCGCCCGGAAAGTAAATTGCACACAACAGCGAGCCATGTTGCTCGTCAACATGGCTCGTCAATCGTGATGGGCTGTGGCGACGTTGATTCTTCACTTGACACGCACGATAAAAGTACGGCGGACCGTTGCCGAACCATCGCTGACTTCGGCTTCCAGCATCAGCACACCCACGAATTTTGCCGGCGGCACAATGGTCAACCGATTGCCGACGATTTTGATTTCCGCTACCGGCGGCGTTTCCGGCTTCGCGTTCCATAAAAGCTCTGGACGAGCGTAATAGGAGGCGTCCAATTTGGCCACGAGATTGGTCGTGCTCATCGTTTCGGCACGGGTGGCACCGCGGCGACGTACTTCGCCGTTGGGAAGGATGCAGTACCAATTCGCGTCGTAGCCGGCTTCGCTGCCGCTAAGCAGCCATTTTTCTTTGAGGCCCTGGAAATTCTGAAAATACGAGCCGGCGTAATTCAAGTCCAAGCGTTGATCCAGTTCGTAGGCCTTGGCATTGGCGGGTAAGACCCGGGCGGAGTAAGTCAGCGGATCGCCGTTCGGATCGAAGGCCTTGAGAGTGATGGTCGCCTGTTGCCCGCGCTTAAGGGTCACGTCGCCGATCGGACCAAGTGTCGGTGCGGCATTTTCGATGGTGACGATAAATGAAGTCGTGGCGACATTGACCCCGTCTGAGGCGGCAACTTCGACTTGAAACGATCCGCGGGCGTTGGACGACGGCTTAATTGTGAGCCGATTGTCTTGAAGCGCGAGGCCGACGGCCGGCGCCTGGCTGTTGCTGATGGCGACTACGGTAGCGCTATAGCTCACCAGCGAACCTTCGGGGTCAACGGCGTGCAAAATGACAACGCGTTGTCCCTCCGACGGTTTCATTGTTTGATCGCTGATGGGCGTCCAAACCGGTGGTCGATTGCCGACGATCACTTCGAAAGTCCGCGTCGCCGTCGCCACGCCGTCGCAAACGGTCACGGCAACTTGGAACGTTCCCGCGAAGTTCGGCGCGGGGATGATCGTGAGGACGTTGCCTTCGAGCACGAGTCGCGCGGGCGGCGGCGCCGCCGGCTGAGCATTCCACAATTGGCTCGGTTCCGCATAAACGGAGGGGGCCAAGGTAGCGATTAAATTGTCGGGGTTGAGGGAGGTATTCATGGTCCCTGCCCAGCGTCGGAGCTGTCCGTTGGGCAGCAGACAGTACCAAGTGCCGTTCTGACTGCCGAGCCACTTTTCTTGGGCACCCCAGGCATTGAAATAGTAATCGCCGAGATACCGTAGGCCGAGTTGCTCACGGAGTTGGTACAGTTGCGAATTTACACTGGTGACGAGGTGCGCCGCATAGGTCAAGGAGCGCCCTTGCGGAGGGATCGCTTGGAGCACGACGACGGCGCTGCCGCCCAAGGGAATCGACTGATCGGCAATCGGTGCCAAGGAAGGACGAACCAGGCCATTTTGGCCGACGATGCTGCACAAGGCCGCATAAACATCGACGCGCTTGAACGACAAGCCGGTGTTGACGACGTTGTCATCTTCGTCATCGCCGTCGACAATGGTCATACCGCTGGCTTGTAAGGTGTTGAGAACCGCATCGACGCCGACCGGCAAACCGCGCTCGAGCAGTGCTTCGCGCACCAGGGCAGCGGCACCGGCCACAACCGGCGCTGCCATCGACGTGCCTGCCATGACCCGGTAACCGCCGTGCAGATACGTGCTCGTGATCATGCCACCGGGAGCGAGCAAACTCAAACCGGCGCTGCGTTGGCTGAAACTGGCGATGCGGTCCGGTCCCGTACTAAAATCGCGGGCGCCCGACATCCAACTGACCTGCCCCACGTCCTTGGCCCACACCGCGCCGACGGACACGACGTCGGCACTAACCGCGGGGTATGAAAGGCCCGGTCGGCCACCGAAGGTGAAGAAGCTATTGCCCGCTGCCGCCGTCACAAGCACATCGCGATTGCGGAGAGCCGCCAGTTCATCGTCGAGGTAAGTAAACGGATTGGTCGTGTAATTGCCGCTGCCGAGTGAGAGATTGACGGCTACGATGTTGTACTGGGCCTGGTGCTGGATTACCCATTGCAAGGCGCGTTCAACGTCGCCGAACGAACCGCTGCCGGTGGCATCGAGCACTTTAAGGGCGATCAAGTTGGCTTCCGGCGCCACACCGGAATGACTCGTACTCGAACCGGCGATAATCCCGGCGACGTGGGTTCCATGGCCGTCGTCGTCCATCGGATCGGCATCCTGGTTGACAAAATCGTAGCCGGCGACGACCCGCCTGCCCCAGCCGCCACCGAGATCGGGATGGTTGTAGTCGATGCCTGTGTCGATGACGGCGATGCTCGCTCCTCGGCCGCGATAAGCAAAATCGGCGAAGGCACGATCTAGGCCAATCAGCGAGCCGAAGCTTTGGTTGACCGTCTGGGGGACTGGACTGGCCTGGACCGAGGCATTGGCCAAGGGCACATCATCCACCGAAAAGCGTTGCTGTTGCCACTGTTCGTAGCTCAGCGTCGAAGGAGTCAGGCGATCTTCGAGGAGTTCGACTTGCAGCGTCGCCTGGGTTTTCTTGGCTTTTGTTTGGGCGCGCCCCGCAGCCGGGAGGATTCTCCCGTGCGGCCACCACTGAGAGAACATCTCGTGATTCCTTCGGTAACCTGGCAACCACCAGTCGCGTGGCTGGGAAAGCGCCCCTGTTGGCCCATGGCTTTGCGTCCCCACGTCGCCGTGGGTTTGCCGTTGTCGGGAATCAGCGTTGTACCGATTCTGCGTCAAGCATAGGCTACGCGCACAACGCAGGCAAACGCTAGGCTCGATACAAAACTCACGCGCGGTAAACTTCGACTGACTCCCTAGCTCCGTCGAGACAAACCGGTCATTGACGAACTTGTCGCGTCCCAGCCTGCTGACCGGCGGGCGAATGGCGCAGACACAGTGTCGCGTCGTCCGCACTATTGTATAGACGTGCTAATGTGTCCACTTGCGCAGAGGAACAGAATAGCTCTCGCGATGCGAGGCAAAGAAAAGTGACTCGCAAAGAAAAGTGACTGACGTGTTGGGTGGAGACAAAAAAGGCTACTCGGCTTTTTGCCGCCGGGCTGCACTGGCCCAATCGGCCACGGTGGCTTCGACCGTGATCGTGGACCGGTCGCGCCAGAGCTGCAAGCGGATGCGTTGACCAGGGGGAAGGTTACTGATCAAGTTGATGAGATGGTGTTCATTGCGGATGGTGATCCCCTCCACGGCCAAGATGACGTCATTGCCGCGCAATCCCGCAGCGGCAGCCGGGGTGTCTGGGTAAACGCGCTCGACCAGCGCACCTTGCACGCGATCAAGGCCAAGTTTGGCGGCATCATGGGCGTCAAACCCCGGCGACAGCTGCAAGCCGAGGTAACCGCGCTGCACCGCTCCTTGGTTAAGCAGCTGATTCATGACGCGCTTGACGAGATTGATGGGAATGCTGAAAGCGACGCCGCTGTTGCTGCCATTGTGAGACGCGATGGCAGTGTTGATGCCGATGACGTCGCCGTTTAAGTCAACCAAGGGGCCACCGCTCGAGCCGGGATTGATGGCGGCGTCGGTCTGGAGGAATTCCTTGATGCGGATGGCGCTTCCGAGACTCACCTGGCCGCGATCGCGGGCGCTGATGATGCCATGCGTCACCGACTGGTTGAGTCCGAAGGGGCTTCCGATCGCCAGGACCCACCGGCCGACCTTGGCGTGATCGCTGTTGCCCAAGCTGGCGGTCGGCAGTTTGTCGACATTGTCCAAAATCAGCAAAGCGATGTCGGTTTCCGGATCGGCCAAAACCTGGGACGGTCGCAAAATGCGGTTGTCGGCGGCGTGAATTGTGATTTGCTGCGGTGGAGCTTGACCGACCACATGGTAGTTAGTGATGACGACGTAGCCCGGGCGGTTTTCGACGCGAATGATGACGCCGGAACCTGCTTCCTCGACCGGTTTGCCCTTTGGGCCCGAGCCGGTGCCCGCTGGTTTCAGCGCTTCGACAGCGACCACTGCCGGTACCACACGGCTGGCCACTGCTTCAAATCGCTCGCTCAAGGCGAACAGCGGATCGCCGACCGCCGTCCCCTGCGGTTGGGCACTGACGGAACCTCCAAACCGCACCGGTCCACGCCAAATCGCGGAGCCGAACAACAGCAGGACCAAGCCAACGCCGAACGAGACCGCGAAACGTTTCATGCGCAATGAATCCCTACCAGAGGGCACTCCATTGTAATCGGCGGCCGGCGAGAAAGTTGAGGAAATTCGAAGGAAAATTGTTACAAAGCGATGCGATGCGCCGGTATAAAACGCAAAGCCCGCGCTCCCGCGCGGGCTCAACGAACGCACCCCTCACAACCGTTACCGGGCGGAAAAATCCATCTCCAGGTCAGACAGTTTGAGGTCGCGCTGGTTGTCGAATGAAATGTCGGAAACTCGGTCCCAATCGCCGCTGACCCGGTCGTTCCAGGTGCCGTGAGCTTCCATTTCACGTTGACACGCGATGCAAGTGGTGCTGAATGGCAACGCGTTCAGCCGCGCCACAGGAATTTTCTTTCCGCACGATTCGCAGATGCCATACGTACCGGCTTTCAGACGAGCGATGGCCCGCTCGATCTTGCGCAGTTCCCGGGACTCCAACTGGGCCAGTTGCGAATTGACTTCGCCGCTGCCGGTATCGAACGCCAAATCAGCCGAATCGCCGATCACGTCGCTGGTTCGCAGTTCATTTAAATCTCCGCCAAGCCGACGGCGTAACTCATCGCGCCGTGCCAACAGGTTTTTATGGAGGCGGAGCAAGGCGTCTCGTCGTGCCATGGCTCACCACCTTTCCCTTTTGCGTAAAACTCCGCTGGGGATTCCCATTCATCCGGACTCATTAGCAATTGTCGTGCCGTTTCCCATAAAAACTCACTAAGCTCACCAATTTCCTAACCGCCGATTCATAGGACTGTTGCACAATCGCCAAACCGCGCCGACGGTTACCCGGCGCTATCCTTCGCCCCCATAACTGCCCATTTCGGCTGCCACTGTATCAGAATCGTACAGTTGACTAGCTCGTCGGCAATTATACCTGACGGATATGGCTTGCGTCGGAGCTGCCGGGCCAAAACTTGAAAATCGTTTGCCTCTTTGGCCAACCCTCCGTAGATTCCACCGCTTCTCACGGCCTTTTCGGCACGACCATATTTCCTTGCGACTTAGCACAAGTCGAGCCATGCCGCAAGGTTACATCGTCGGCCGACTTGCGGTTGACGCCCCGTGGTCCGTTTGCCATCATTCGCGGCCCACGACTCGGCGGCGAAACGCACCAGGGCTCGTACCTACGACGACGCATGAGCCAAGTTCGTTTGATCTTGCTTCTGCTGAGCGCAGTGATCTTATGCGCCACGATCGTCCCGCGCGCTGACGCTCATGGTCAAGACAAAACAGAGGACCGTTCTTCGAAAAAGCCTGAGACGTTGCCGCCGCCGCACAGATTGGTTCAGCCGCCCGCTTGGCTGCCGCGCTACGACTTGCTACTCCACCTTGACACGCGTGATCGGCGAGTAACGGCCACGGCGACGGTAACCTGGACGAATCGCCACGCTCGTCCCACTGGGGAACTGATTTTCCACGCTCATGGCCGGTACACGATTCCAAACCATGAGGTGGGCCTGGTGGCCAAGACCGTGGAACTCTTGAGGATCGCTCCCAAGGAAGCGCTGAACTTTGATGGACCAGCTTTGGACGTCAAAAAAGTTTATCTTGGCGCCCCCCCCTTGGCCGAAGGCTCACAGTCTCTTGACTTCACCTATCCCAACGACAACCCCACGTCTCTGGTTGTTGCCTTGCCCAAGCCTGTGGGCCGAGCCGAATCAGTCACAGTCACCCTAGAGTTTACGTTCAAAATCCCGCCCAAGAAAGGTCGTTGGGGCCAATGGAACGAGATCACCACCTTGGCCCAATGGCTGCCCGTGTTGGCGGTTTACGACGAAAGCGGTTGGCACGCCACGCCGTTTATTCCCTGGCATCAGCCGTTCTACAACGAGGCCGGCATTTATTCCGCCAAGATCACGTTGCCGACCGAATGTAAACTCGCTTGCTCCGGCAAGGTGATTAAGACCACCGATCTCGGTAATGGTTACAGTTGCCATGAAACCGCCTCAACGCCGCTGCGCGACTTTTCGATCGTGGTCTCGCCGTGTTTCGAGGAAACGACCGGACGCGCGGGACGAGTCACGGTCCGATGCCTGCACTTGCCGCAGCACGCCCATTACGCCCGCGAATTGGTTGCTACCGCCGTGGACGCCCTGCCCGTTTATGAAAAATGGTTCGGCCCTTACCCCTATGAACAGTTCACGATCGCCGAGGCCTACTTGGGTTGGAACGGCAACGAATGCGGCGGCATGGTGCTGATCGACGATCGCATGTTCAATATGCCGCACATCGCTCGCGGTTATCCCACGTACCTGGTCGCTCACGAATTGTGTCATCAATGGTGGTACAACATCATCGGCACCAACGGCTACTGCGAAACGTGGATGGACGAAGGTCCGGCAACGTACTTCAGCCATCGCTTCGCTGACGACCGTTTCGGTCGCAATAACGAATTCATAAAGTACCCTGCCTGGGCAGCATGGCTGCCCAACATTCGCCGCGAGGATTTTCGCAATGTCGGCTTCATCGGCTGTCGGGCGCGCGGCGAAGTGCTGCCCACGATCCAAGAACTGCCCAAGTATGGCCACCTCTTCAATCTCACCGCCGCCACGTACGATCGCGGCAGTAAAGTCATCGGCATGATTGAGGAACGCTTGGGGGAGACGGCGTTGTTCGATTTCCTCCGGCTTGTTTACCGCAAGTACGCGTTCCAAATCCTCCGCGTTGCCGACTTTCAACGCGAGTTGGAAGACTACACCGGCACGTCGTGGGACGACTTTTTCGCGCATTGGGTCCGAGGCCCAGGCATGTGCGATTGGGCCATCGAGCGCGTCGAAATCGATGGCTATCGCCGGCCCGCGCCTTGGCGCCGGCGAGGTACTCGGCCGGTGCGCGTCGTCATCGACCTGCAACAGCGCGGTGAGTTCAACGAACCGACGTATCTCGGCATTCGGACCATGCCGGGCGACGGTTATCAGATCTACCTTCCCATTCAACCCGAGGTAGCCACACTATCGCTCGACCAGCCCAACGCTCGAATCACATCGCGCATTCTTCCCGGTGCCAAACCGGAGCAAGGCCGGGCGTGCGTGCGCGTTGAAGTCGACCTGCCGTGCGAACCGCTGCAAATCGCCATCGACCCGGATCGCGTGCTCCTGGATGCTGACCTGGCGAACAATCGCTGGCGGCCCGAGGCACGCGTGCGCTTGACGCCGCTGTACACGATGCTCGACGAAGTTGAAATCGTCAACGCATACGACCGCTGGAACTTCATCGCCGGCCCCTGGGCGAACCTGTCGACCTATAACGACCCGTGGTTCAATCGCTCGCCACTGGCCGGTATTCGCATCGGCGCGGTGCGCCTTCAGGAATTCAAGGGCGGGGCCTTCCTCGCCTACCGTACCGACGATCGCAATATCATCGCCGGGGCCGACGGCTTGTGGGAGCACATTCCCTTTCCGAAGGCGCAGGTCGGTTTCCTGATCGAGAAGAGTCTTGTCACGGTCAGCGACGACGATTTTTCGGCCACGCGCGGCGTGGTCTTCGGCCGATATGTCATGATGTACGGCAGCTCGCTCTACTTACCGCCGTTTGAGTACGTCGAGGTGTTTGGCAGCATGCAGAACCGCTGCTTGCCGGAACCGCGGCAAGCGCCGTCTGATGCGTTGCCTTTCGATCGCCGCAATCTCCTGGGCGTGCATTACCACAAGTATTTGTTGACGCCTTATTGGGACCCCGAAGGCGGCGCGGCGTTGGACGTCGCCTACGGCTACGGATTTCCGGTCCAGGGCAACCCGGCGTTTCATCAGTTCGTTGCTCAAGCGTCGACGGTCGTGAGTTTTCCCGAGATGCTCGCCCCCGGATTCGGCCCGGTGGCCGATTGGTTGCGGGCCACGCGCTTTGCCTTACGCTTGGGGGGGGCCTGGGCGTCGCAGCCCGCCGGACTGTTTTTCACGTTAGGGGGCGGCGACCATTTCCGCGGCTTTGACCTCAGCGAACGCCAAGGCAGTATCACCTGGTTCGGCAGCATCGAGTGGCGGATTCCCGTCGCACGGCAGGTCTGCTGGGACTTCGTCGATCATATTGCCGGCGTCCGCAATGTTTACCTGGCGCCGTTCTGGGATGTCGGGGATGCCTGGGTCAACGGCCGATCGCAAGGCGAGGTCGCCCATGCCTTCGGCGTGGGGCTGCGGATTGATGTGACTTGGCTAGGGCTGATCGAACGCACCATGCTGCGCGTCGACGTGGCGAAGACCATCAACGTGTCGGCACCGTGGCAAGTCTGGTTCGGGATCACGCATCCGTTCTGAGTAGCACGCGCCGCTCGCAAAGTGGGCGATCTCACAACTGCCGTTGCCGATGACGGACAGTTGCTCCTACAAAGGATGTGGCAAGGAGATCACGACCATGCGCCGTTCCCCGACTTTCACGATGACCACGCGCCGTTGGTTGCTGGCGTACCTGGCTGCCGTTGCCCTCGCTGCTTTGCCGTTGCGGGCGGGGGCGCCGGCGGAGGGCGACCGTTGGCTTCTGGGCCGAGCATTCCACATCCCCTCGGAGTACACCAACCAGGAAAGCGGCTATTTTTCGATCGTCGCCGGTCACGACAGCCGTATTTACATCGGCACCGCCAAGTACGGCGTGAACGCGTATCTGATCGAATTCAACCCGCTCAACGCCATGATGCGCATGGTGGTCGATGTTCACCGTGTTATCATGCGTTTTCTCACCGGGTTCGCCGCCCAGGCTAAAATCCACACCCGCAATAACGTCGGCCAGCTCACCGGCAAGATTTATTTCGGCTCCAAGCAAGGTTATCCCGAAAAGGGCGAGAAACGCACCGACTATCCGGGCGGCTATGTGCTGGCGTATGATCCCAAGACGGGTACGACAGAAAACTTCGGCATGCCCAAGCAACACCACGGCGTCATCAGCGTCATGCCGGACGAGCACCGCGGCCTGATCTACGTGTCCACCTGCGACGACGGTCGTCCCATCGAACATTCGCATTTCATGATTTACGACATGAAAAAGAAAACCTACCGCGATTTGGGCGACACCGAACATTCCTACGCCTTCATAGTCCTTGACCACAAAGGTCGGGCGTACCATCCCGTTCGCGGTGGAAAAATTCGGCGCTACGATCCCGACGCCGACAAGGTGGAGACCCTGGAAGTGACTGTCGACGGCCAGCCGTGCCCCAAGGAGATTGCCAAAGACGGCCTCAATGCCGGCCATGGCGCGGTGCTGAATTGGGATGCCTCCCCCGACGGCAAAATGCTCTGGTGCACGGAAATGTCGACCAACATGCTTTACTCGTTCGACTTGACAGCCCCCGGCACCACCCTGCCCGGCAAAAGTCACGGGCCCTTGCTCGCCGGCACCAACGCCCAGGGAAAACCACGCATCACCGACAACCGCGCCATGTGTGTCGGTCCGACGGGCAAGGTCTGGGCCGCCGTCACTGAGCACGGCATCCCCGCGACCCAGCTGTACCTCGTCAGCTATACGCCCGGCGACAAGGCGGTGCGCAACCACGGCAAAGTCGGTGTCGCCAATCCCAACGACCTCAAGTTTGTCGACGATAAAGGCAAGCCGCTCCCCTGGCACCACGCCATGCGCAAGGAAAAAGACGGCACGCTCACGCCCTGGGTGCCGATGGGCGTCTGCGAAGCCCGGGATGGACACGTCTATGTGCTGACCATTGCTCCCTTTACTTTGCTGCAATTCACGCCCAACCAGCTAAAATGAGAGGGGCATATCGTTTCGCCGTTCGCCACCATCGCCCCCTGGGAGTTTTGGAGATCCCGATGGACGAGCAGCAGGATTCCTCCTCGGGGATCATCATTGGCGTCGCGGCAAGCGTTGTCCTTGCCGTGTTGATCTTCTTGGGCGGTGCTGGCGCCTTGGTGTTTCTATGGCTGGCTATGGACCGCGAACCGGTTGCTCAATTTGAGGAGATCGGCGCCGTCGTTCCGGAAGTGCCTATGGCGCCGCCGGCATCAAACATGGAAGCATCATCGCTCC
>JANWVS010000290.1 GCA_025056835.1 Gemmataceae bacterium
TGCGCCGGCGCCTCGCCGACGCTTTGGGCAGGTTTCTCGCCGCGCTGCACGAGGCCGGCTTGAGCCACCATGACTTGCACCCCGGAAACCTCCTCGTTCGGCTCGACGCCGCGGAACAGCCGCACCTGTTCCTGATCGACCTGGCGGCCGCGCGCTTCGGGCCGCCGCTGTCGTGGCGAAGAAGTATGGCCAACCTCGTTCTCTTCAATCGTTGGTCCATTTTGCAAACCACTCGCGCCGATCGATTGCGCTGTTTCCGCGCCTATTGGCAGGCCCGGCGAAGTACGCAACCACGGCCAGCCCATGCTGAGCAAGGGCGTCTGGGCCGCGATCCGTCCCTTCGCGCCATGGTCCGCCGGCTTGAAGTCCAAACGTGGGCTTCCTTACATCGGTTCTGGAAACGCCGCGATCGGCGGTGTCGAGGCGATAATGCGTACTACCGGCAAGTCCGATCGCCAAGCGTCGTCGGCCACGCGGTCGTCGATCTTGATCCACGGCTGGTAGCCTGGTTGCGCGTCGACCCCGATGGGCCGTTTCGCCAAGCCGCGGTTGGGGTGCTGAAGGATTCGGCGACGTCGACCGTGGTGGAGTTGACGGTCCTGGTGCGCGGCCGGCCGTTGCGCGTGGTCTACAAACGCTTTCGGGTCAAGCACTGGACTCGGCCGTGGCGGTTGCTGGGACGGACGCCGCCGGCGTTGCGCTGCTGGTACCTGGGCCATGGCCTGCGCGAACGTTGTCTGCCGACACCGCGGCCGTTGCTGGTGTTGCTGCGGCGGCGCTTCGGTTTGGTGTACGAAGGCTATCTGCTCGCCGAGAAAATTGCCGATGCCAGCCCGCTGCACGAATGCCTTACGCAGTTGCACCAGCTGCCCGCGGCGCAACGATGCCGACTGCTGCGCCTGCAAATCGAGCGCGTGGCCCGAGCCGTCCGCGAACTTCACCGCCGAGGCCTGTCGCAGCGCGATCTCAAGGCCGACAACCTTCTGGTTGCCGTCTCCGCGGCGCCGCCGCGGCCGACTTACGATCGAGCCCTACCGGGCCATAACTGGGTGCCGAGCGAACTCGCCGGCGTCTGGTTGGTCGACCTGGTCGGCGTCACGGTCCATCGGCGGCTGAGCCGGCGGCAGCGCGTCGGCAACCTCGCCCGGCTCAACGCCAGCTTCCACCAGCGGCCGGAATTATCGCGCACGGATCGTCTCCGTTTTCTGCGGACCTACCTCGAATGGGGCCTGCGTGGCAAAACGGGTTGGAAGCAACTGTGGCGCGCCGTCGCGGCCGCAACCCAGCAAAAACTGCGACGCAATGCTCGTCGCGGCCGAACCGTCGCCTGAGGCTCGTTTCTCAGACCAGCACATGCGGGACACACGACTCCTACGACCGGCACTGGCAGCGGCGGCACTGCTGGCCGGGTGCAGTGTCATTCCCCTGCATCCCACCGGGGTGCCGCGCGCCGAGCGCGAGCCTGTTGCCGGTGCGCCCGCCAAGTATTCGTTTCGCGTGTCGCAGTTCGTGTTCCTGTCCGATTTCGAGGTGCAGCGCAACGCTCCGTTGTTTCGCGAACTCAGCACCATGCGCGAACAGGTCTTCAAGGAACTGCACTTGCCGCCATCGACAACGCTGGTCCAGGTCTACCTCTTCGAGGACAAAGAACGCTACGAAAAGTTCATGCAGAGCAAGTATCCCGATCTGCCGAAACGCCGCGCCTTCTTTGTCGCCCAACCGCAACGATGGGGCGGCCACGAAGATTTGATCGTGTACACCTACTGGGGTGATCGGATCCAACAAGACCTGCGACACGAGCTGACCCACGCCCTGCTCCACAGCGTCCTGAAGGACGTGCCGCTCTGGCTCGACGAGGGACTGGCCGAATTCTTTGAAATGCCTCCCAGCTGGAACGGCGTCAATTATCAACACCTCGAGGCCCTGCGCCGCGGACCGGGCGGCCCGGCGAAATGCGATTTGGAACGACTGGAAAAGCTCAGCGATGTCAACCAGATGTCGCCCTCAGAGTATCGCGAAGCTTGGGCCTGGACCCATCTGCTGCTCCGATCGACGCCGCAAGCCAAGCAAGTCCTGCTGCAATATCTCCAGGATCTGCGCAGCACGCCGCGCCCCGGCCCGCTCAAGCCGCGCTTGGAACAGGTCTTTTTGAACCTCGAAGACGCCCTGCAACGCCATCTGGCCGACCTCGACCTGGTGCGTCCCGCGGCCACCGCGACGCCGCGCTGAAGTCGCCGGCCGCTACAATAGTCCACGATGAATATCCTCGTCACCGCCGGCAACACTCTGGCGATGATCGATCGCGTGCGCTGCCTGACCAACGTCTTTTCCGGGCGTACCGGAGCGGCGCTCGCCCACGCCGCCGCGGAGCGCGGTCACCGGGTGACGTTGTTAACTTCCGCACCGGAGACGTCCGCGGTGGACGCCCCCAGCCCATGGCGTCGGCTCGGCCAGACAGTCTCCTATCGCACGTTTGACGAATTGGCCAGCTGCTTGGGCGAACAACTGACCACGCAACGCCACGACGCCGTCATCCATGCGGCCGCCGTGGCGGATTACCTGCCCGCCGGCGTGTATGCTCCAGCGCCGGGCACGATCTTCGATCCCAAAGGGTTGGTTTGGCACGCCGCCGGCGATGGCACAGCCCGGCTGGTCGATTGTGCCGCCGCTAAGGTCAAAAGCAGCGAGCCGGAACTGTGGCTCCGCTTGACGCGAGCGCCGAAGCTCGTGGACCGCATTCGCTCCGATTGGGGTTTCCGCGGCCTGTTGGTCAAATTCAAGCTCGAAGTCGGCCTCGACGAACGCCAACTGCTCACCCGTGCCGAACATTCGCGCCGTGTTTCCCGAGCAGACTGGATGGTGGCCAATACCCTCGAGACCGTCGAGCAATGGGCTTGGGTCGGCCCCTTCGCCGACGGTTACCACAAGGTGGCGCGCCGCGATTTGCCCAACGCGCTCCTGGACGCCCTGGAAATGAACCGCACCGCTTCGGAGTAGGTGCAGCCATGGCCAACGTGTTGCTCGGCGTGACGGGTTCCGTGGCGGCGATCTATACGCGCGAGTTGTTCGGCGACCTCAACGAGGCCGGCTACTCCGTGAAGATCGTGGCGACCCGCGCGGCGTTGTACTTTTTCGACCCGACCGTCATCGCGCCCCGATCGGCCGGCGAGCGCAATCGCGATGTCGTGATTGTGGATGACGATGAATGGCCGGGAGAACGCTACCGCCGCGGCGATGCCGTATGCCATGTGGAACTGCGCCGCTGGGCCGACGCCTTGGTGCTGGCTCCGCTCGACGCCCATACGTTGGCGAAACTGGCCTTGGGCCTGTGCGACAACTGCCTGACCTGCGCCTACCGCGCCTGGGACCGCTCACGTCCGGTCGTCTTGGCTCCAGCGATGAATACCTTGATGTGGACCCATCCCGCTACGCTTCGCCATTTGCTCCAGGTCGCCGAGGATTTGACGGGTCGTCGCCCCCCGGCGGATGCCGCCACACCCGAAGCGCTGGCGCGGTGGCTGCAAGAGGGCCCTGGTCGGGTGAGATTGGTTGCGCCGGTTGAGAAAGAGTTGGCGTGCCACGATGTCGGCGTCGGCGCGATGGCCCCCCGCCCGAACATCCTCGCCGCCCTTGGCGATCTCCTCTCCACTGCTGGTACGTCCTAACCGCCGACGGACGACGCCTCCAGGCACTGACCACGCCTAGGCCAAAAGCCCATGGCTCCGCGGCGGGCTTTGTTGCCTCTCCCTCGCCGCATTCCCAATCCACGGCGACCATTGCCTCGCCGCGTATAATGTGCGTAACGGAACCTTCCCACCTTACGAAAGGAACGGCATGGCCAGTCAACACGTTCTCGAGTTTACCGAAAGCAACTGGGACGCCGAAGTCGCCAAGAGTACCGTCCCCGTCGTGGTCGATTTCTGGGCGCCGTGGTGCGGCCCGTGTCGGGCGTTGGGACCGATCATCGACCGCATTGCGGCCCAATTTGCCGGCAAGGTCAAGGTGGGCAAGGTCAATGTCGACGACTCCCAGGACCTCGCCATCAAATACGGAGCCACCAGCATTCCCCGCCTACTATTCTTCAACGGCGGCGATCAACCCAAAGACACGATCGTCGGCCTCTGTTCCGAAGCCGAGATT
>JANWVS010000291.1 GCA_025056835.1 Gemmataceae bacterium
CGGTACCGGCGACCTCGCCTTGGCCTATGATCGCGCCGCCGCTCGACGGGCGTCGATCTTCGGCGCCGACTTTTGCCGGGAAATGCTTCGTCGGGCTCAACGGAAGGCCGTGCGCGCCGGGGCTGCCCAGCGCCTTCACTTCGTCGAGGCCGACGCCCAACATCTCCCGTTTGCCGACAACCTCTTTCAGCTGACCACCGTGGCTTTCGGTCTGCGCAATATCACCGACACCGACAAAGGCCTGGCGGAAATGGTCCGCGTCACCCGTCCGGGCGGCACGGTGGCGATTCTCGAGTTTTCCCGCCCGCGCGGTTGGTTATTCGGACGACTCTATCGCTTCTATTTCCAGCGCGTCCTTCCGGTCGTCGGCCAGTTGATCTCGCGGAGCCGCGACAACGCCTATCGGTATTTGCCGGCCAGCGTGCTCGAATTCCCCGATGGCGAAGCCTTGGCCGAGCGCCTCCGCCGCCATGGTCTGACCGACGTGCAAGTTCATCCGCTGACTTTCGGCATCGCCACGTTGTACATTGGTCGAAAGGCAGCCGACCCTGGAGCACCGGAAAGCTCGCCGCTTGTTCGCACCGAGAATAGTTCGGTTTGAGTCATCACATCGCTTCCTCGGGCCACGCCCAGTGATCGAAATACATCCACAGCGTTCGCGCGTAGCGAGATACCCAGGGTGTCAGCGGCGCGAACAGGGCCACGGCCAGCAGCGCCACCGTTCCGGAGTCCCAGTCCGCGAGCACCGCCTGCAAGGCGAAAAAGAGCGCGACCATCACGCTGACGGCGATGCCGTAGCTGAGGTAGAGCGATCCCATGAAATAGCCCGGTTCGCGCTCATAGCGCAAACCACATCGGGGGCAGTGTTCGTGCATCGTTAAGCACCGCTCGTACAGCGGCCCGGTCCGACAGCGCGGACAACGCTGTTGGACCAGCGCCCAGAGCTTGCGCGCACACGACATGAGCCGGCGTCACTTGGTCTTGAGGAAATCGAATAGCTCGACAATGGCCCGCGGGTCGACGCGATACGGCGTGCCATGCCCCTCGTAAAAGCCGTAGCGCTCGATCATATGCGGCACGAGTCGGCTGTACTTCAGCTTGGCGCCTGTGGTGAGGTTCGTCACCTCGGCCTCAGTGTTGGTTTTCGTGCCGTCGTAAAACGGCGAGTGCATGATCCCGCGAAAGACGGCGAATTTCACATTGTACTTGCGCCCATGGTACTGGAAGTTAAATCCCTCCTTGTCGCCGGGCTTGGCATATTTTTCGGCGATGGCCCCGACGACGTGCAAATGCTTGGCCAGTTCCTGGTGCGTCAGGCCGAGCTTGCCCAGGACAAAGTCGTTGTCCTCGGCCAGCACGTCGAGCATTTTTTCGTCTTTGCCGAGAAAACCGAGGCGCGAGCTGACTTCCGACGTGGCCCCCGGCCGCATGTCTTTCTCCAGCTCGGCAATCTTGCGACCATTCAGCTCGGTCAATTTGCGGATCAGGGCCGTCTCATTTTTTCCGGCAACGACGAAACCCGTCCTGTCGTCCTTCTTCGGCGCCACCAGTTCGACGCCCAGTTCCTGCAACGGCGTCTTGGTGAAGTCCGGTCCGCCGGCCCAGGCGGACGCGACTGTCATGAGCCATGCGAAACACCATAGGGTTGGAAAGCATCGCCGAGGCATGATACGTTCTCCAACGGAAGGCTTGAGTCATGATAGGCGCGCCGGCACGTTCGGACACCGACGCTCAAACACGTTGGTGCTTCCAGGCGCCGCGACCGAATCGCCACGCATAAATCGCGCCGCGCACGAACAAATCAGCAACCATGGCCCACCAGGCGCCCAGCAGGCCGAGGTCCCAGCCGCTCAGCTCTCCCAAAGGCCCCAGCACCACGGCGGACCGCGTCAGCAGATAACCCAGCGGAATGCGGACCGCGAAAAAACCGAGCCAGGTGAACAAGACCGGCACGCGCGTGTCGCCGGCGCCCCGCAGCGCGCTGGCGAGCACGATTGTCGAGGCCAATGCCGGCATGGCAAACGCCACCAGCCGCAACGCCGGTATGCCGGCGACGATGATCGGCTGTTGCTGCGGTTGCGGGCAAAAGACGGCGAACATCTCCGGTGCGAACGTGAAGAACACCGCCCCCATGGCCGACATCACCGCCGTGGCCAGCAGATACGCCCGCCAACCTGCCCGGGCAGCGTCGCTGGGCCGGCCGGCCCCGAGGTTTTGGCCGACAAGGGCCATCGCCGCGGTTCCGAAGGCTGCACCCGAAAGATAACCGAGCGCCTCCCAGATCAGAGCGATGCCGTGAGCAGCGCTGGCCACTTCTCCCAACTGATTGACGATGCTCAGGAACCAGAACTGTCCGATCACGATCGACATGCTGTCGATCCCCGCCGGAATGCCGACGCGCAACAAGCGGCGCATGAGATCGAAACGGGGCCAAAACTGTCGCCACGACAAGCGCAAACCATAGCGCCCGCGAAGCAAGACCACGACCACGGCCAAGCAGCCTAAGCCGTGCGCCAGTGCCGTCCCCCAGGCAATGCCGCGAAAGCCAAGCTCGGGGAAGCCCCACAGTCCGCGACAAAGTCCCCAGGCCAGCGGCACGTTCACCGCGGCGACGCCGGCAAAGACCCACAGGCCGGTGCGCGTATCGCCGGCCCCCACCAGGCACGCCACCCCCGCACTTTCGACCATCTGACAGACCAGCAAGCCGAACAACGGATACAGATACGCTGCCGTGTATTCCGCCGCCGCCCCGCGCTGCTGAAGCAAGGCAACCATGGCCGGTACGCCGCCGGCAAAGGCCGCCGCCGTCGCCGTCAAAGCGAAGAACACGGCCAAGAGCAGCGATTGATGCAGGACGGCTACGGCCTGGCGTTGATCGCCGGCGCCGACAAAGCGGGCCACCAGCGCCGTGCTCCCCGCCGTCACGAACACGCCGTAGCAGTTGATGAACCAGGCCAGGTAATGGGCCGTGGTCTGCGCCGATTGCAGCGCCGGCAAGTCGGGGACGTTCTGAATGTGTCCCGCCAGAAAGCGATCCGATAAATTCACCAGGAAATGCAAGCCCTGTTGGGCCAGCACCGGCAGCGCCAGGAAGAGGACCAGCCCCCACGTCGGCGCCGACCACACCGCCGGCCGGTTGGCTGGCGAGACCTCCTCCTCCGGGTGGAACGGCAGAGACGCCGCGGCAGGGCGCACGTCATTGCGCTGGAAGTTGGCGGCGGCAGCGTCCGGCGTCACTTCGCCCCCTCCGCCACCGTAACCGTGAACGGAAAATTCTCATAGGGGACTTCCAGCGCCTCCACCGTGTAGCGCCACTCGCCGGGTGCGGCGCTGGGAACGTCGATCTTCAGCGTCGAGGTGCCTTCGCGCTCAAAGCTCTTGCCCTGGGGACCAACGACCGTCAACTTCAGCCGCGCGCCGCTTTCCTCAAAAGCCAGCACGAAGGTCAGCGGTCCGGCTTTGCTGCTGTGGTACTTGTACGTCACCCGTGGGTTGTCGCGCGAGGCGCTTAACAGGTTCTGTTTCTTGGGCGAGAAGCCCCCCTTGTAGAGCGTCTGGTTGACCTCGTTCTCCATCTGGGCCGTCACGGCGCTAAAGACGATGTACTTGAGCAGCTTGAGTTCGGTCTCGCTGTTCTGCTTCTCGTTGTGGAATGAGGTAAAGATGACCGTGCCCTTGCCGACCTGGAATTTGACCAGCAGCGGCGCCGTCGCGTAGCCGCCGTCCTGCCGCTGGTACTCGCCGCGAATGAGTACCTTCACGCGGTCGCCGGCGAACGCAGCCGGTTTCCATTTGTCGAGGTCGAACTTCAGCTCGACACGTTCACCGAGTAGGTCCTTCAAGCCCGGCTCGACGACTTCGGCGTGGACGATCTGGCCTCGACCGGGGCTGTTGAGCCGCTGGGAGGCCAACTCCTTGAACGCCCGCGCGATGCAATCGTAGCGCCAATCGGAGGCATAAATCGTTCCCCCGTTGGTGACGAAATCGCGCAGGGTACCGGCGAAATCCAGGTTGGGATCGTCCGGCGCACAGGGCAGAAACAAAACGTCGTAGTCGCGCAGCTTCTCAGCGTCGAGCAGGTCCTTGTGCCCGATGGGGTCGAACTTGTAGCCGGCCCCGAGCTGGCCGAG
>JANWVS010000292.1 GCA_025056835.1 Gemmataceae bacterium
CACAGGCTGCGAAGGCGATCGAGACGCTGGCCGTCGCCGCCGGCAACACGGCGCCTTCAAGCCGCAAAAACTCCGCCTGGCCGGGGAAGCGGCGCGCCGCGATGTCGAGGCTTCGCTGGGAGACATCGACGCATAGGACCCGACTGCTCGGAAAGGCGGCGCGAAAGTGCGGCAACGAATTGGCGACGCCAGCGCCGAAGTCGAGGATGACACCGGGCAGGCGCTGCCCGTGCAGGCGGCGCCACACGGCGGCTACGTCGCGGACCTTGTATTGATGAAAGAACTCCGGCGGCTCGCCGGAGGCCTTGATGGCCCGATCGTGCAGGGCATGGTATTCGTCCGCGAATCGATCGAATTCCGCCTGCTCCATGGTCGCCTCGCGTGGGGAGGGCGGCACTATGGTGCCGATCGCGGAAAAAGTCAAGAGCTTTTGGCCTTGGGAAAGACCAGCCGCCAGAGTTTGGTAATCGGATCGTAGAACTCGTCGATCACGCGCTCCTTAAGCGGAATGATCGCATTGTCGGTAATGGTGATGTGCTCGGGGCAAACCTTCGTACAGCATTTGGTGATGTTGCAGTAGCCGATGCCGTCCGCATCCTTGAGTTGCTGGAGCCGATCGTCGGTGTCCAGCGGGTGCATTTCCAGGGCGGCGGCATGGACGAAAAAGCGGGGACCGATGAATTCGGCGTGCTTGTGATGGTCGCGCAGCACATGGCAGACGTCTTGGCAAAGGAAGCACTCGATGCACTTGCGAAATTCCTGGACGCGATCGACGTCCCCTTGGTTCATGCGCCAGGTGCCGTCGGGAGCTTCGGGCGGCCGCGGCTTGAACGGTTTGATCGACTTCTTGACTTCGTAGTTCCACGACACGTCGGTGACCAAGTCCTTGATGAGCGGAAATGATTTCATCGGCTCCAGCACGATGGGTTGCTCAAGCGGCAGGTGAGCAAGCTGCGTCATGCACATGAGTCGAGGTTTGCCGTTGATCTCGGCAGAACACGAGCCGCACTTGCCGGCTTTGCAGTTCCAGCGGACAGCCAAATCGTTGGCCTGCTTGGCTTGGACTTGGTGAACGGCATCGAGGACCACCATCCCTTCGGAAATCGGGGTTTGATAGTCCTCAAACTTGCCGCCGCCTTGTTCATCGGAGCGCCAGATGCGAAGGGTCACCATCGATCCGGTTGTAGTAGTTGTCATGCCTTGCCACCCAGCCACGAGACAAGCGCAGCAAATCCCGTGGATTTAACCGGTTTCAGGCGCGGGATTCGCTGCGTTCCTCCCGCGCCTTGGGTTCACTTCATCTCTTCGATGATCTGTTTCAGCTCCGCCGGCATTTCCGGGATAGGAACTTCTTTGATTTCCATCTGACCGTCAACCCCTTTGCTGACCACCAGGTTCACTTTGCCCCAGTGGTCGACTTTATTGGGGTAATCGTCGCGGAAATGACCGCCGCGGCTTTCCTTCCGCGTGATCGCCGAGCGCGTGATCGCTTCAGAAACGGTCAGCAAGTTGTGCAAATCGAGGGCCGTGTGCCAGCCGGGATTGTATTCCCGGTTGCCCTTGACTACGGCTTTTTTGGCTCGTTGCCAGAGCTTGGCAATGCCGTCAAGGGCCGCCTGCATCTCATCTTCGCGGCGGACAATGCCGACAAGGTCTTGCATCAGGTCCTGCAAGGCGTATTGCACTTCATAGGGACCCTCGGTACCACCCACGCGTTCAAACGGTTCCAGTGCCCAGCGGACGGCCGCCTCGACCTGTTGGCGGTCGAGCGTCGGCGTCTGATGTTCCTTGGCGAATTTCGCGGCGTATTCCCCGGCTCGTTTTCCGAAGACCAAAAGGTCTGAAAGCGAGTTGCCCCCGAGCCGATTGGCGCCGTTGATGCCGACGGCACATTCGCCGCAGGCGAAGAGACCGGGAACACGCGACATCTGCGATTCGGCATCGACCTTGACACCGCCCATGATGTAGTGCGTGGTTGGTCCGACTTCCATCGGCTCCTTGGTAATGTCGATGCCGCCCAGTTCCTTGAACTGGTGATACATGCTCGGGAGCTTCTTCTTGATATACTCGGCCGCGTTGGGGATTTTGGCCTTGATCCAAGCGATGTCGAGATAGACGCCGCCGTGCGGGCTGCCGCGCCCCGCCTTCACCTCGCGCACAATACAACGGGCCACGTGGTCTCGCGTCAGCAGTTCCGGCGGGCGTTGGGCGGTCTTGTCGCCTTGGCAATAGCGCCAGCCTTCGTCAGGATCCTTTGCGGTCTGGTTTTTGTAATTCTCAGGAATGTCGTTGAACATGAAGCGTTCGCCTTTGTTGTTCAGGAGGATGCCTCCCTCGCCGCGAACGCCCTCCGTCACCAGGATGCCACGCACGCTCGGCGGCCAGATCATGCCCGTGGGATGGAACTGGATGAACTCCATGTCCTGAAGTTCGGCGCCGGCGTCGTAGGCCAAAGCGTGGCCGTCGCCAGTGTATTCCCAGCTGTTGCTGGTAATCTTGTAAGCCTTGCCGATGCCGCCAGTGGCCAGCACGACCGCCTTGGCTTGGAAGACGACAAACCGACCACGCTCGCGGGTGTAGGCCACGGCGCCGGCTATCCGGTCGCCGTCCTTGAGCAGTCGGATGACGGTGTATTCCATGTACACCGACATGCCGAGATGAACGCCTCGGTCCTGAAGCGTGCGAATCATTTCCAGTCCGGTGCGGTCGCCGACATGGGCGAGGCGCGGATACTTATGACCTCCGAAATTCCGCTGAAGGATGCGGCCGTCGGGCGTGCGGTCGAAGACGGCGCCCCAGGCTTCGAGTTCTTTGACGCGCGCCGGTGCTTCTTGAGCATGGATCTGGGCCATGCGCCAATTGTTGACGTACTGGCCGCCGCGCATGGTGTCGGCGAAATGGACACGCCAATTGTCGCGATCATCAACGTTGGCCAGCGCCGCCGCGATACCGCCCTCGGCCATCACGGTGTGGGCCTTGCCCAGCAGCGACTTACATACCAAGCCGACGCTGACCCCGGCGGCCGATGCTTCGATGGCGGCACGTAAGCCAGCCCCTCCGGCGCCGATGACGAGCACGTCGTGCTCATAAGTTTGATACTCTGCCATGAAAATTCATTGTCGGAGCAGCAGGGCAATCGTCAACGCGGCGCCGACAAAACCGGCGTCAAGTCAGCCATGCCTCGGCGAACGAAAAAAACGTCTTTGATGTCGGAAGAACCAGTCGGTTTACAGGAGGAACGGTCGTTGGAGCGCCCGGGGCCGCACCGAAGCCGTACTTTCCTTCTCCCGCTAGCGACTGTGCGGCCAGGGCCGTTCGATGGTGTTTGTCGCAAGTCGTTATTTTTGAGCGAATCGGGCCGGTTGACGACCGACGCAAAAGAACTTATCGCGCGATCGAACAGCCGTGTGCTGGGCCAGGCTGAACACAGACGGAGCGGCGTCCGATACAGGCCGGCCTCATTTTCCTTGGCGCTTGTCCAAGTCGACAACGAAGTTGCGCAGGAGATTCAATTCGTCCTCCGTCCAACGCGGTCGCTTGAATTTTGGGTCTTTCGCCGGCGGCGGCATGACGCGCTTGGGATCCTTGTCCAGCATCCGATTCAACAGGCTCCCAGCGTCGTCTGGGAGAAAAAATCCCTGGCGAAGCAGCATGGGAAAATCCTTCGTCACGTCGCCCGTCAATCGCAAGGCCGAAACGATGTTGGCGCTCGAATGGCAACCCACGCAGCCGTCGCGGCCGTGCCGGGTCATGAGCGGCCAAATCTCCTTTTCGAATCGCTTTTGGAAGATTTCCCGATCAGCTGCCGACAAGCGATCGAAGTTCTGCCCTTGTTGACCGTGAACGGCGGCGGCAACCATCACCACCCCGGTGAGAATGGTTAGCACCCGGCGACTGACCATGATTCGTTACCCCCGATACGCACGCCCGAGAAGGACCACTCAGTCATCGTATTAAAGCCGGCCCTTGTTCAGCAGAGAAGAAGCTCCGCATACCTCGACGCGGTCCAGGCAGCTCGGCAAACGCGGGCGCCTTTACGTCGGCAACGGCTTGGCGGAAATGTCGAGGTGTGCCAACGGCGCCGTCCTTGGCTGTCGGCAAATGTCGGCGCGTCAATCGCCGCA
>JANWVS010000293.1 GCA_025056835.1 Gemmataceae bacterium
GGCGACGATAAGGCGGACGTTCGCGAGCGCGTATTGCACGGCATCGACTCGGCCGACACGCACCACGCCCTCAATAGCTTCGTGTTCGATCCCGGCGGAGCTCTCTACTTCCAGGAAGGCACGTTTCACCACACCCAAGTGGAGACTCCCTATGGCCCGCCGGTGCGCTGCGCCAATGCCGGCGTGTTCCGCTTCGAACCGCGCACCAAAAAGTTCGAGACGTACATCGGCTACAACTTCGCCAACCCCCACGGCCATGTCTTCGATCGCTGGGGACAGGATTTCGTCACCGACGGCACCGGCGCCGTCAACTACTTCGCCGCTCCCTTTTCGGGCAAATGCGAGTACCCGATGCGCCGTGCCGGCTATAAACCGTTCTTTCCCCAGAGGACTCGCCCCTGCCCGGCGACCGAGATCTTGTCAAGCAAACATTTCCCCCCCGAGTGGCAAGGCAATTACTTGATCGCCAACGTCATCGGCTTTCAGGGAATCCTTCGCTACAAGATCAAGGACGATGGGGCCGGCTTCGGCGCCGAAGAACAAGAACCGATCGTTTACTCGACCGATCCCAATTTCCGACCCTCCGACCTGGAAATCGGTCCCGACGGCGCGCTGTATTTTCTGGATTGGCAGAATCCCATCATCGGCCACATGCAGCACAACCTCCGCGACCCCAACCGCGATCGCGTTCACGGCCGGATTTACAAGATTACCTACGACGGCCGCCCCTTGGTCAAGCCGGCCCCGATCGCCGGTCAACCGACACGCAAGCTGCTCGACCTGCTTAAAGATGAAGACGACCGCGTCCGCTACCGCACGCGCATCGAATTGTCGGGCCGCAAGACCGACGACGTGATCAGGGCCGTGTCCGATTGGTTGTCGGCGCTCGATCCCAAAGAAGCCGAATTCGAACACCATCGCCTCGAGGCCCTTTGGCTGCACCAAAGCCACAACGTCGTCAACGTGGATCTTTTGAAAGCGGTTTTGAACTCGCCGGACTATCGCGCCCGAGCAGCGGCGACGCGCGTGCTGTGCTACTGGCGCGATCAGGTGTCCGATGCACTGGAGCTTCTGAAGAAACAAGCCGCCGATCCGCACCCGCGCGTCCGTCTCGAAGCCGTGCGGGCCTCGAGCTTTTTCACGGTGCCGGAGGCGGTGGAGGTCGCACTGATCGCGGCGGAAGCGCCGAGCGACTACTGGCTCGAATATTGCATGAAAGAGACGATGCGGACACTGGAGCCGATCTGGAAGGCCGCCGTGGCCGCCGGCAAGCAAGTCCCCGTCACGTCGCCGGCCGGCGCCCGCTTTTTCCTGGGCAACCTCGGGCTTGAGCAACTGCTGAAAATGGAGCGGACAGCGGCAGTCAACACCGAACTGTTGTCCCGCAGCGGTGTCCCGGACGAGCTGCGCCGCGAGGCCCTGCGCAGCCTGGCCCGCACCGAGAACAAATCGGAGTTGCGCCTGCTCTTCGATGCCATCGCCCGCATCGACGCCAAGCAAGACCATCGCGAAGAAGCCGTCGTTCTCGACCTCGTGCGCCTGCTCGGCGGGCGAAAGTCCGAGGACTTGGCCGAAGTCCGCGCCGAGCTGGTCAAGCTGGCGACATCGGCCCGGCAGCCGGTGATACGGCAAATTGGTTTTGTGTCGTTGATCAACGTCGATGGCTCGGCCGAAGCGGCGTGGACCTTGGCCAGCAAGTCGCCGGCCGCCATGCGCGATCTGCTCAACGCCGTGCCGATGATCGCCGACATCAGCCTCCGCGCCAGTTTGTATCCCAAGATCGAGCCGCTCATTACGGCATCGTCCAGTGCTCCAACGCAGGCGGACACGATCGGTCGCTATGTCCGCATCGAACTGAAGGGTACCAAGCGCACGCTCACTCTCGCGGAAGTCGAGGTCTTCAGCGACGGCCAGAACGTCGCCCGCGGCGGCCAAGCGTCGCAATCAGCCACGGCCCACGGCGGCGCTGCTGGCCGGGCCATCGACGGCAACAAGAGCGGCTCCTACGCCGACGGCGGACAGACGCACACGCCCGAAGACCAACCAAACCCCTGGTGGGAGGTCGACCTCGGCCGGGAGCTGCCGATCGAAAGGATCATCGTCTACAATCGCACCGACGGCAATCTCGGCCGCCGCCTCGACAACTTCACGCTCCGCGTGCTCGACCAGGACCGGCGGGAAGTGTTTCGCAAGGACAACAATCCCGCGCCGGCCGTCAAAGCGGTCTTTGAACTGAGCGTCGGGGACGCGGCTGCCGCCGTGCGCGCCGCCGCGATGATCGCTTTGACATCCGTGCGCGGTCAGGAAACCAAGACGTTCGCCACGCTCGGCAAACTGATACTCGCGGGGCGCGACCGAGCCGCGGCCGTGCGTGCCATGCAGCACATTCCGCGGCAATTCTGGCCCAAGGACGAGGCTCGGCCGCTGGCCGATGCCATGCTGGCCTACGTGCGGACCATTCCCGCGAAGGAGCGCACCAGTGCCGCGGCGTTGGACGCCTTGGAATTTGCCGAGGCGCTCACAACGCTGCTGCCTCCGGAACTGGCGAAGAAGTATCGCGCGGAGCTAGGCGAGTTGGGAGTCCGCGTCGTCCGCCTCCTGACCTTGCCGGAACGTATGGCTTACGACAAAGACGTGCTGGTGGTGCAAGCGGGCAAGCCATTGGAGATCGTCTTTGAGAACGTCGACCTGATGCCGCACAACCTCGTCGTCGGCATACCAGGATCGATGGAAGAACTCGGTAAATCGGCCGAGGCGCAGGCCCAAGACCCCAGTTTCGCGGCGCGACAATTCGTGCCGTCGTCCAACAAGGTCGTGGTTGCCAGTCGCCTGCTCCAACCTGGCGAAGTACAGAAGCTCAGCTTCACCGTCCCCGCAGCGCCAGGCGTCTACCCGTACGTGTGCACGTATCCGGGCCATTGGATGAGGATGCACGGCGCCATGTACGTGGTGGCCAGCCTCGATGACTATCTCAACAACCCCGAAGCGTATCTGAAGCAACATCAGGCCGCGTTGGCCGTCAAGGACGAGCTTCTCAAGGACCGCCGCCCGCGAACGGAGTGGAAATTCGAGGACCTCGCTGGTGCCGTCGCCGAACTAAGGGGGCGATCGTTCAGCAACGGCAAGCAAATGTTCCAGGTCGCGACATGCGTAGCCTGCCATCGTGTGGACAACGTCGGCAACAACTTCGGTCCGGATCTGACGCAGCTCGACGCCAAGAAGAAGCCGATCGACGTGCTCAAGGACATTCTTGAGCCTTCGTCGGTGATTCACGAGAAGTTTCAGACGTTCGACTTCGAGCTTTCTTCGGGGAAAATCGTCAAGGGAATCATACTCGAAGAGACGCCGCAATTCGTGAAGATCATCGAAAATCCGTTAGCCAGTACGACACCGATGCTCTTGAAGGCGAACGAGATCGAAGCGCGGCGCAAGGTAGCGCAGTCGATGATGCCCAAGGGACTGCTCGACAAGCTCAGCCGTGAAGAGGTCCTCGACCTGCTGGCCTACGTGTTGGCCCGGGGCGATCGCCGGCATGAAGTGTTCCGCGACGGGGGCCATGCGCGGCACCACTAGACGTTGCGACTACGGCAAAGAAGCCAACCGGGCAGACGCTCGGCGGTCGATGTTGCAACCGGCGTCGGCAACCGCTTTGCCCGATGCCGCGCAGGGCTGTTCGACTGGCCGCAAAGTCCTCTTGCGTCGGTCGTAAACCGGTCCAGCTCGTTCGAATAACAACGACTGGCGCCACAATCAAACGGCCTTGGATGCTGCGGCGGCGACACCCGAGTTTGGCTTGACCCCTTTGCGCCGATTCGTTACCTTTTCCACACTTTAACAAGGAACGACCTCCATGAACGTGGTCACGCCAGAATTCGTCGCGGAAGCGTGCAGCTTGTCGCCGGGCTTGCTCGGCGGCGGGGCAGCGGTCGGCTTGGTGCTTTGGTTATTTGGCTGGCCGACACACCGCTTCTGGATCGTTTTTCTCGCGACGATCCTTGCGGGCATTTACGGCCTGCATGAAGGCCCGGCCCTGGGAACACCGGCACTGGCGGCGGGCTTGGCGCTCGCCGTGGCCGCGGGCGTGTTGGCCCTGGCGCTGGTGCGGCTGTTCGCGTTCGGGGC
>JANWVS010000294.1 GCA_025056835.1 Gemmataceae bacterium
CAGGCCGATGACTCCGATTGCCAGGGAGGCCCTGCCGATGTGTTTCATTGCTTGTCCTGTCGGAGGCCGCCGGCCTCACGATGGCGGGCAGCCGCCTCATGGTCGCCGACGCGCTGATAATACTCGGCCAGGCGCTGATGCGCCGCGCCGTGTTTGGGATCGTCGGCCAAAATACTCTGGAACCATTGTACGGCGGTGGCATCGTCGCCGATCCGCAAGAGCGTTTCGCCCAGCCGCAAAGCCAGGGCTTGCCGGGCAGTGCGATCGGGATTCGCTTGCCGATTTAATTCGATCATGCTCTTTTGAAGCTGCGGCATCAAGGCGATCGCCTCGCGTTGTTCGTGTTGGCGCTGGTTGACCGCGGCGATGCGCGCCTGATCGCCCAGCCGCGCGGCCAGTCGTGCGGCCGCGTCCAGCACCAGGCGATCGTAGGGGGCCATCGCCTCGGCTTTGGCGACCCAGTCGCGTGCTGCTTCGGGGCCATGCTCTTCCAGCTCCAACAGCCCGCGCAAGGCCAAGGCCGACGGCTGCGGCTTGCCCCGACTCAGGACCAACTCCAGCGTGCCACGAGCCTGGTCCCAGTTCCCCAATTGGTAGTTCGCCCAGGCGGCGATAAACGCGGCCTCCGGGTCGGAGTCGGGGCGACGCTTACTCGACTTGAGATGGTCTAAGGCCTTCAGAGGAACAGCTTGCCGGGCGTAGAAGAGCGCGAGCCAGAAGTGCAGTTTGGGCTGATCCGCTTTGTGTTCGAGGGACTTTTCGTAAGCCCGAGACGCGAGGCGGTGATCGACTTTTTCCAAGACTTCGCCGGCAAGCCGGTGCACTCGCCAGTGGTCTGGAAAGAGTTTTGCCAGCTCCGCGGCCAAGGCCAGGGCGTCGTCCGTGCGACCCGCCTGCGAATAGGCGCGAAGCAGGGCTTCGCGGGCTACCCAAGGCCAGCTTGGATCATCGCTCGCCGGGGGCGAGTCAATCAGCGTTCGCAGCCGCGCTTCGACGATCGGGTTCAACTCACCTTGGGATTGCAACAGTAGCCACTCGCTATTCAGTTCGACGGGCGGCAGGCCGAGCTTGCGGGCGGTTTCCAGGTGTTCCACCGCCTTGTCAAACCGGCCTTCCCGCCAGGCGCAGCGGGCTGCGTCGCGGTGCAGCTGAAGGGCCGAAGGGCGGATCGCCAAGAGCTTATCAAGCAAATCGCTCGCCAGCTCGCAATCCTGGGTCTGCAAGGCGAGTCGCAGTTGCCGTGCACAAAAGACGAATCGAACCTGGTCCCACAGCAGCCAAGTCAGCACGAGCGCCGGTGCCACAACGAGCAGGGACCGCGTGAGCCAACGAGACCAACGTCGAGGAGCCTCAGCCATGACCGATGATGACGCTGCGTGACCAATCGCCAAAAAAAAACATCGAACCGAAGAAGGTTCGATGTTTTCGCAATCGCCTAGCGAAGACAAGGTACCTGGATCATTTGGTCAACTCAAAATTCTTTTCTTGCTTGCCAGCCTTTACCTCGAACTTGAGATCGCTCGTTTCCTTGGCACCGTACTTGGCGGGAGGATGAACCCCTTTGCCGCCGCCTCCCTGAAGCAGAGCGCCTCCACCGCCGATTTTCGGGTCGCCTACCGGCTTAAATTCGCCCCCCAGTCCCTTGGTGATGACAATGGTGTTCATGCCCACGGCGGGATTGGCCACGTGGTATTTCCCGTCGAGGATGGGCCCTCGTGCTTCCTTGTCTCCTGGGCCGTAGAAAATGATCTCGCCATCCACTGGAGAACCTTCGAACGTCACTTTGCCGCTTACCTGGACTGCCGGCTCATTTCCGCTGCAACCGACAATCATGACCGCAAGCGCAGCGGCGCCCAATACCAAGTTGATCCGCAAGTATTTCCCACGAGAGTCGCGATACATGAAAGTGGAGCTCCTGAGGTTGAGAGAATCCGCTGCTCAAAGAATGAGTACCCTGCTTCGCGAGAAGCAGGGTACTCAAATTGTTGTCGGCTCAAGGGCGAGTGCGAGAAATTGCAGTCTTATGAGTGAGGCGAGGGCTACGCCTCTATGGCGCTATTACCAGTCGGCACCGAGCACGTTGCCGTCATCCGGAGTGCAGGCCCACGCCCAAGTGTTCGAAGCGATCGAGCCGGCGACACCCTTTACCGTGCCGTCCATGATACCGCACAGCAACACCGAGTGCATCGTGTTCGGATAGTAAGGGTGAGCCAGCGGGCTGCCGCTTTGCAGACGCGGCGCGATTTGCGGCAGATAACCGAGACCGAATTGCCCGTACTGGGTCGTCCAGCTGTGGTAGGTGCCCCAGTGCGCCATGTCGGCCGGGTGGTTCCACAGCGGCGCCCAGCCGTAAGCCGGGTAGTAGCCGAAGCGCTCGACCATGCCGACCTGGTTGCTGGTGCCGTCAGGAATGTTGTTGAGCTTGTATCTCGATTGGGTGAAATACACTCCGAATTGGGGTACGTAGGTGTGATTCGGACCAAACAGCTGCCATACGTTTGAGTAGCTGGTAACAGCCCAACCGGATGGGTCGGTCGGCCGGCGGCCGTTCATGTGCGTCGCATCCGACGGGCAAAGGTAGGTTTGCACGACCGTCGCATGCTGGCCGTTGCCCCAAGTGGCACCCGAGTTCAGCGAGGCGTTGAACACGTTTTGGAGCTCAATGTAAGGCAGCAGAGCGGCGTGGAACGTCACCCACCCGCCCGACGCGGCGCTGCCGGTATAATGAACCTGCGGCGGCAGCCTCTTGTTTGCATCGTGGTAGGAATGGATGGCCAGCATAATCTGTTTCAGGTTGTTCGAGCATTGAGTGCGCGCAGCCGCTTCGCGCACTTTTTGCACGGCCGGCAGCAACAGGCCAATCAAGATGGCGATGATGGCAATCACCACCAGCAACTCGATCAGCGTGAAGCCGCGTTTCGATGACGAACGCAGAAACTTCAACATAACAACATCTCCTCGAAACCGAAGGACACTAAATGGATGATGACTCCAGCGGACCAATTCCGCCGGAAACCCCCTCCAAAACCTACTCCAACCTGGGCGATGAAGAAATAGGGACAGAACGGGAGCGTCGTTTACACTCCCTTCCTAAATAGACCAAATCTCTCGGCCATCGTCAAGGAAATTTTTTATTTTTTTTCGATTTCGTCAATAAATGCCATATAAACGTTGCTGCTGACCGCCAAGTTTGTGTACCGGACCCGTGGCATCCCTGGCCATTAACCCAGGACTCGTCAGCAGGTTGCACGTTGCCGTGTAGAATAACCAACATCCGGGCCGACCGGTCGAGCGGCTGGAAAGTTTCGTAATTGTAGATAGGGTTTGGATCCAGCTGGTTTTCTGCTGAAGTTTGAAGACCTTGGTAGGCTGACCAATCGGGCAGGGAAAACAGAGCGTTCGCCTCACCCAAGTGACGTCAGCCGGCACACCCATGCTGTTCCTGTGCAACCGCCCTTTGTTCGCCGCCAGCTGCTTAGTCCTCGCGATGGCCGCAGGGGTCGGTGGTTGGTGGATTTGGGGCAGACGCCCCAGCGGTGAGACAGCGTCCCAACCCGACCCGAACTGGTTTCGCGACGTCACCACCGCCGTCGGTATCGACTTCACCCACGATCCCGGCGACCTGAGCCGTTACTGGCAAGCACAAATTCATGGCTCCGGCGCCGCGGTCTTCGACTTCGACGGCGACGGCCGCTTGGACCTGTACTTCCTCAACTTCGGCGGCCCAGGCTCGGGTTCGCTCAACCGGCTTTTCAAAAACATGCCGGACGGGACCTTCCAGGACGTTACCGCTGCTTCGGGACTGGGCATCGACGGCTACAACACCGGCGTCATAGTCGGCGACGTCAACAACGACGGCAAACCCGATGTCCTCGTCACCCAGCACGGCGGCGTGCGCCTCTTTCTGAACCAGGGCGACGGCAAATTCACCGACATTACCGAAGCCTCCGGTTTGAAAAATCCTCGTTGGGGTACCTCGGCCAATTTCGTCGATTACGATCGTGACGGCTGGCTCGACCTGGTGATTGTCAACTATCTCGACGACGACCCCAATTGGCGCTGCTACAATCCGCGTAACCAGCGCGACTATTGCGGTCCGACCCACTTCCCCGGCA
>JANWVS010000295.1 GCA_025056835.1 Gemmataceae bacterium
CCGAACGACACCGTTAGATAGAACTGTCCTTCCGTGGCTGTATCGCTGAGCTTGATTTCGTCGGCACCGAAGCCGTCGGGCAGTTTCTCAAAGTAGACCCGCACCGGGCCGGTAAAATCCTTGCGCTGCACGCCGACGATAATGCCTTTGCGATCGCCTTGGTTGAGTACGATTGGCTTGAGCGGTTTGAGACGCAACTCAGCTCCGGGCGGATACGTGCTGCCACGGTGGCCAGAAGCCCCCGAGCCGCCGGAGAGCTGCACAACGAAAGTGACAACGGCAGCGAGCAGAAGCAACCCAAATCCGCAGCCGGCTATCCAAAGAAGCCAAGGCTGGGAAGAAGACTTTCGTCCGACCGCGGTCCGGGACAACGCAGGGGCAGCGCTGGCGACAGTCTCAACCGCCGCGGCGTCAGCGGCAGTCGGCGGAACCGCATCGTCGGCGAGAGGTATACCCGTCGTCGCCGCCTGCGCCGCCGACGGCATGCCGGACTCGTCGGCCAAAACCTCTCGCGGCCGAGCGTCTGATACTGGGGCCTCGTTGCGGAACAGGTCGTCCGGTCGGTAAGGCCATGGTGCCGGCCCGAGTGGGACCGCTTCCGGAATCGGCGGCGCTTCGGCCACGGGGGCAGCCGCCACGGGCAGTGCGTGGGCCACGGGAGTACCGGGCGGCAGGGGCGCGGTCACCGGGACAGCGATCGGCACGGCCGCGGGCGGCGCTGCCTCCGACGAATCCAAGCACCACGCCTTGGCAGGCTCGGCGAGCGACGCTTCCCTGGCAAACGGACCGAGAGCCTCGGCGACTTCCAGAGGCGTCTGGTATCGCTCGGCGGGCGACCTGGCCATCATCTTTTGCAGCACCGCATCCAGCTCAGCGGGCACGTCGCCGCGTACGGCTCGTACGCTCGGTGTTGGGCCGCCGGTGCGGGCCATGATCTTCTCCACCACCGTCGATCCGGGAAACGGCGGCGCGGCCGTGAGCAAATAGTACAACGTGCAGCCCAGGCTGTAGATGTCGGCGCGGATATCGGCCGTGTGTGCATCCTGCGCCTGTTCCGGAGCGATGTAATCGACTGTGCCGAGCAAGTTACCGGAAAACGTTAGGCGTTTCTCATTGCGTTCTTCGCTGTCGAAACGGGCGAGACCGAAGTCGAGGATCTTAACCAGCGGCTGGTCGTCGGCGCTCCGCGCGACGATGAGGTTGCCCGGCTTGATGTCGCGATGGACAACGCCGCGTTCGTAGGCGTGTTGCAGCCCGAGAGCCGCCTGCCGGACGTACTCGACGGCCTCGGGTATGCCCAGCGGTCCGGACTGTTTGACGCGGTGCGATAGAGTTTGCCCGGCGATATAGTCCATGACCATGAAGGGGCGATCGTTGGCGACGTCGGCATCGCGGACGAGAACGATGTTCGGATGGTCCAGCTGGGCGGCCGTGGCAACTTCTCGCCGGAAGCGCTCCAGCGCCCTATTATTGGCGAAGTACTCCTTGTGGACCATCTTCACCGCGACGACCCGGCCCAAGCGCGTATTCCAGGCCTTGAACACCTGGCCCATCGATCCTTCACCCAGCCGTTCCAGAAGAAGGTTGCCTCCAACAATGAGCTGCTCGCCTTTCCCTTGGAGTATCTGGTTGACCTGGTACGGCGTCAGCCAATCGCGCTTGATCAATTCCTTGGCCAAGGCATGCGCGTCGGCGAACACTGCCAGCGACGATCGCAGTTCTTCTACCCGCGGTGCGGGTAAGAACAGGTTTCGGGCAAGCCAATCGAGCAAATCGCTCGCCGTCATGTTTGCCATAGCCGAGCACTCAACGGTCGCACAACTCCATCCGGTTGCTCCATCTTACGACGAGCAGTAGCGGAGTCAACAACGACCGGGTCCGGCCTCGACACAACGGCGGTGTGTGTCGCGGTCATCAACTGGCGGCAGCAGGGGTGGCCTTCCCAAGCCGGTGTGTGGTATCTAAACTGCGCTTTGGCGACCGGAGCATGATGCGCCGGCTCTATTGTCGCACGGCACCCTTTGTGAAAGTCGATGGTGACGTCGCGTATCGCCGTCGGCGGATGGCTGATCGCCCTGACGGCCGTGTTATCGGCGCTGCTCGAGCGCGACCAAGGCGCCGTCGTGCGTGGGGTCGCCGCCCTGGAGGGTGTTCCAGTCGCCGACGCCATCGTCCGCTGGCAGGGCAGTCATGTCAGCACTCGGAGCGGCCCCGCCGGTCGCTTTCGCCTACCGGCCGCCGGCCCCTACGCCACTCTCACTGCTGCTCTACCCGGTTGCGCGATTGGTGTCGGCTCGCCTCGTCGGCCCAACGTGACAATCACCCGGCCGCCCGAATCGGTGGACGACCCCGACCCCTGGATCGATCCGCAACCTGATCCACACCGGCCAGCGCAGTGCGGCAATTGCCACCGCGCTATCTTCGACGAATGGTCGGCCAGCGCCCACGGACGGTCGGCCGTCAACCCGGCGTTCCACGACCGTTTCGCCGACTTGCTGCGCGACTTTCCGCTCGGCAGCGGTGTCTGCGCCGGCTGCCATGTGCCGACCTTGAGTTCGCCCACGCTCGACTACGACCCGCGGCTGGCCCAAGGCGTCGACCGGCATGGCGTTCACTGCGACTTTTGCCACAAGATTGCCGATGCGCCACTCGATAAGCTGGGCACGCGCTTCGGGCGCGATGGTTATCGCCTAGTGCGTCTCGATGGCGGCCGGCAGTTGTTCTTCGGCCCGCTCGACGACGCCGTTCGCCGCGGCGAAACCTTCGTCTTCGCGCCGTTTTACAAGGAAAGCCGCTACTGCGCCTCGTGCCACGAGGGAATCATTTTCGGCGTCCACGCCTATGGCACGTATTCCGAATGGCGTGAGAGTCCGGCGGCGCGGCAGGGCAAGCAGTGCCAGGACTGTCACATGCCCCCTACCGGAGCACTGACCAACATCGCTCCAGGGGCCGGTGGAGTCGAGCGCGATCCGCGTACCTTGGCGAGCCACCACTTGCCGGGCGCTACTGCCGACATGCTCAAACGATCCCTCGCCGTGCGGACCACGGCGCTGCGGCGGCCCAACGAGGTTGAAATACAGGTCGAGGTTGCCGCCCGACACGTTGGGCATCGCATGCCGACGGGTTTCGTGGAACGGCACCTGATCCTGGTGGTGCAAGCGACGGAGGCGGACGGTAAGCCGATCCTGCCCTGCCGCGGGCCAACCCTGCCGGTGCGGGCCGGTCCGGCACTACACGGGTTGGCGGGCGCGATTTTCGGCAAGCAACACGTCGACGCGAAAGGCAATGCGCTACACTTCTGGCAGACTGGAGGCAGCTGGTTGGAAACTCGCCTGCGACCCGAACAAGCAGAGACTCTGATCTTTGCTTTCGCAGCGACTGCCCGCAGGCTGCGCGTTCATCTCCTGTGGAGGCGGTTCTGGTCCACGGCAACTCCGGTGGCTGCCGGCGCCGAGCGCGAGATACTCATACACGAACAGGAAATCGACACAGGGCCGTAAACCACGGGAGTCGCTGATTCTGTCGCCGGAATGGGCACCCGAGGTTTGGGCGGATTGGGCTGGCGGAACGGAGAGCGCGCATGCAGGGTCGCGGCACAGCGGCTATTTCGACTTCGACTTTTTGGCGGCAGCTTCGTTGATGTATTTCATGGGGTTGTCGAGAAATTCCTGCCGGCAGCCACTGCAACAGACGTAGTAGGTCTTTCCTTGGTAAGTCACGGCCATGGTGCCGGCGCCGCCGGTGACGATGCACTCCGGTCTGCCGTCGCCGGCGGCAAAAGGCTCGCCTTCCTTGGTGGCGCCGACGGTCCACTGTTTGGTGACGAGCGATTTGTTGACCGCCCGAGTCTCGTAGCGATATAGAAATCGGTTGGCGTGCAACAGGGAAAAGACAAGACGATGTACTTGCTCGCCGTCGCGACGCTCGAGAGCGAGCGTCTTTTGATTCAAGGTGCCGACGAAAGACAACGAGTCGTTTTTCGGGGTCTGGAGTTGCAGCAAGTAATCGTCGGTTTTCGGCCGGTAGCGGAGTTCTCCCTTAGTGAAGTGTTTGCCATTTGCGAAATCGATTTTGAGCCAAGCATCCGCACCTTTTAATTTCCATTAGATG
>JANWVS010000296.1 GCA_025056835.1 Gemmataceae bacterium
AACTTGTCTTTCAGTTCGATTTCCTTCGCGACCGAGACGCCGTCCTTGGTCACGGTCGGCGCACCGAAGCTCTTCTCGATCACCGCATTGCGGCCTTTCGGACCGAGGGTGGCCTTGACGGCGTTCGCAAGGACGTTCACGCCGCGGAACATCCGCGTGCGTGCGTCGTCACTGAAACGTACTTCCTTGGCTGCCATGGTGAGCTCTCCTTACTTGCCTTCGATGACGGCCATGACGTCTTCTTCGCGCATGACCAGCAGTTCTTCCCCGTCGACCTTGACCTCGGTGCCCGAGTATTTGCCGAACAGGACCTTGTCGCCGACCTTGACATCGAGCGCGCGGACGGAACCGTCTTCGAGGATCTTGCCTTTGCCGACTGCGACGACCTTGCCCTGGATGGGTTTTTCGGCCGCCGTGTCCGGAATCACGATACCGCCGGCCGACAAACGCTCTTCCTCGAGACGTTTGACGATCACGCGGTCATGAAGGGGACGAATCTTCATAAGAATCGCTCCTTTGAAGCGTTGAAAGTGAAACCTAGGGTTAACCGGGAAGGCGTTATTAGCACTCTCCCCGAGTGGCTGCTAATCATAGCGGCCGATTCTCCGATTTCAAGCGCTATCAATCGTTTAAGAACCCGATCCTGGTCCTGGCAGTCTAGCTCCCGGTATGCTTGTCCCGCTGGTCGGTCGTGTGGATTTAACTTAATGAGACGTTTACCGCTTGCTGCTCTCACATTGGCCTTGGCAGCCATTGGCACGGTCGCTCAAGGGTCATCGAGCTTGATCGGCGGCAACGGGCCAGAGCAAGAATTCCTTCCCGTCGACGAAGCCTTCCGTTTCGATGCGTCGGCGACCGGCCCGGACAAAATTGTCCTCAGTTGGCAAATTGCCGATGGCTATTACCTCTACCGGTCACGACTGAAAGCGATCATCGACGAGTCATCAAACCCCGAGCGGGACGTTCAGTTGGGGCAGCTACAGTTACCGCGCGGCAAAGACAAAGAAGACGAATTCTTCGGCCGACAGGAGGTTTACTACCATGCGCTGGAGGCTGGCCTGCCACTCGCCCGCCCCGCAGGCGGCGTGCGACCACTGGCTTTGGCGGTGACCTACCAAGGTTGCGCGGACGCCGGGCTCTGTTACCCGCCCGAAACCAAACGGATTCTGATCACCCTGCCGGCGGCGAGCGGCGCCGCGACGCTGCCGCCCGTGGATGGCTTTCGATCACAACAGGATCGGCTCGCCGACGTGATCCGTCGCGCCGGCGTCGCGAAAATGCTGGCGGTCTTTTTCGGGCTCGGCTTGCTACTCGCGTTCACTCCCTGCGTCTTGCCGATGGTGCCGATACTGTCGGGCATTATCGCCGGCCAGGGTACGCGCCTCACTCGCCGCCGCGCGTTCGCGCTGTCGATGGCTTATGTGTTAGGCATGGCCGCAACGTATACCTTGGCCGGTATCACCGTCGCGAAAGCAGGCTTTAACCTCACGGCGACCTTTCAAAATCCGTGGATCGTCGGCGCTTTCGCGCTGGTGTTCGTCGCGCTGGCGTTGGCGATGTTCGGTGTCTATACGATTCAGATGCCGGCGGGGATCCAAACGCGACTGAGCCGCTGGAGTAACAACCAGACCTCCGGCACCTACACCGGCGTCGCGGCGATGGGCGCCTTGTCCGCGTTGATCGTGTCGGCCTGTGTCGCCCCACCGCTCATTGCCGCACTGATCGTGATCGGGCAAACGGGCGATGCGCTGCGCGGCGGCGGCGCGTTGTTTGCGATGGCACTCGGAATGGGCACACCGTTGCTCGTGGTCGGTGCCGCCGGCGGGCACTGGCTACCGAAGGCCGGTCCGTGGATGGATACCGTCAAGCGGTTTTTCGGCGTGCTGATGCTGCTCGTCGCGGTCTGGCTCGCTGCTCGGCTCTTCCCCGCAAGATGGCAGCTTGTATTGTGGGCTATTCCGATTGCTATTGCCGCCGCGCTCTTTTGGCAACTGAGCTCCGCCGTCCGCCGGGCCGGATGGATCGCCCATGCGGCAGCGATTGTGCTGACGGGCTATGCCGGCGTCATGATCGTCGGTGCCGCCCGCGGCGCGACCGACCCGCTGCGGCCTCTCGCCACCACTGCGAGCCACACACCGGCCTTACCGTTCCAGCGCATCAAAACAGTGGACGATCTGGAGCGGGCCGTCGCGACTGCCGCGTCGGCGGGCAAGCCGGTCATGCTGGATTTTTACGCCGATTGGTGTGTCTCGTGCATCGAGATGGAGCGGTATACCTTCACCGACCCTCGTGTGCGACAGGCACTGGCGGGCTGGACCTTGCTGCAGGCGGACGTGACCGCCCATGACGGGCCGGATCAGGCATTACTGAAACACTTCGGCATTTTCGGTCCGCCGACGATCGCGTTTTACGGCCCAGATGGCCACGAACGGCGCGACTATCGCCTGGTCGGTTTCGTGAAAGCCGCCGATTTCGTCACCCACCTAAGGGCGGCGGGGCTCGCGCCGAGCAACCCGTAGCGCCTGCGCGCGCTTTGCCTTGCGTTGCGTATGATGCCCGGCATGCGGATGATCGTGCTCGGCGCGCTACTGGCGATCACCGGCGGTCTGACCGGCTACGGTCTATACAATCGATTGTTCTCCGAAAAGGCTGTAATCAACGCTGTTTCGAGTCCGATTGAATCTCCGGAGAAACAAGATCGATCCATCCCCGATCGACTGCCGGACATCACGCTCGCCAATCGCGACGGTCGCCCGACGGCGATCCGCTCCTTCGACGCGCGAATTCTAGTGGTCAATTTTTGGGCGACTTGGTGCGCTCCGTGCCGGCGCGAAATCCCATTGCTGCGCCAGCTCAGAGCCGAGCGCGGTCGCAGTCAAGGGCTCGAGATCGTCGGCGTCGCCGTCGATTTTCGGGACGCCGTGCTCGCTTACGCCGACCGCATCGGTTTGGACTACCCGCTATTGATTGGCGAGGAAGACGGGTTGGAGGCGCTGGACGCCTTCGGCGTTCCGAACGCCTTCCCGGCCAGCGTTTTCGTCGATCGAGAACAACGGATCGTCGCCGTCAAACTCGGCGAATTGCACGCCGACGAGGCGGCCTTTATCCTTGATCGGGTCCACGACGTCAACGAGAACAAACTGGACCTCTCGATGGCGAAACAGCAAATCGCGCGTAAGCTGCAGGAGTTGGCCTCCCTGAGGGCCCGCCAGCAAGCCGAAGGCGACGCAGCCCGTGTAGGCAGTGCCAATCCCGGCCACTGATTGCGAAAAATTTGGCGACGTTCGCGGCAAGATCGAGTAAATTCCCGCCGTGGCACGGCTCCTACTGTTGAACGGGCCCAACCTCAATCTGTTGGGCGTGCGCGAGCCCGAGGTTTATGGGCGCGACACGCTAACCGACATCGTCGCTCGTTGCGCCGCGCTGGCCGCCTCGTTGGGTCACCGGCTCGATGCGTTTCAAAGCAACGCCGAACATGAGCTGATCGAGCGGGTACAGCGGGCGCGTGCCGAGGACATCCGGTTTTTGATCGTCAATCCGGGCGGCTTGACACACAGCTCCGTCGCGCTGCGCGATGCGCTGCTTGCCGTCGCGCTGCCTTTCATCGAAGTGCATCTGTCGAACACGGCGGCGCGCGAGCCGTTTCGCCGCCATTCGTATTTTTCGGATATCGCGGTCGGTTCGATCGTTGGTCTCGGCGCGCTGGGCTACGAACTCGCCGTGCGGGCGGCAGCGGCACAGCTATCCCGCAGCTAGCCACTGCGCGAGCCGCGTCATCTCTGGAGGGGGGAGCATCATGGATATCCGCAAGGTAAAAAAGCTGATCGAGCTACTCGAAGAATCCGGCATTGCGGAAATCGAGATCAAAGAAGGCGAGGAATCGGTCCGCATCAGCCGCCATCCCACCGGGAGTGTTGCGACGCCGATCTACCCGCTGCCGGCGACCGTGCACGGGCCCGAGGCGGCAGGTGGCGGCGCAGCCGCGGCGAGCGCAACCGGCGCTGCGAGCTCAGCGGCGGGCGGCGCGGCGCCGCGCGCCGATGAGCATGTCGTCACCGCGCCGATGGTCGGTACGTTTTACTCCTCGCCG
>JANWVS010000297.1 GCA_025056835.1 Gemmataceae bacterium
CCTTCGATTTGGAATCCATTCAGAAAAAGGGCCTCAAGCCGGCGGCAAAACAACTGTCGCGGTACCAAGCGGCCAACGACTTCGTCGTAGCCTGGGTCAGTTTGCAATGCCTCGGTGGCCACGTCTTTCCACTCGACAACGTGGCGCTTCGCGTCTTGCGCCGCTTGCAATTGGTCGATGACGTCAGCCTCGATGCGGTCCAAAGCGCCCTCGAGAGTCAAATTCCGCGGACCAAAGCTGCGGCTTTTGTCGACTTGCTGAGTACCATCGGCCAAGATTATTGCCACGAAGAGCGACCGGCTTGTACTTCCTGCCCTGCGCGGAGCCAGTGTCCCACGGGCCAAAACGGCCGCCCGAACTTGATAAACCGTAAACCGCGTTAAGTTTCTTGGCGCTTCGCCCGTTGACGTCCTTCCCGGTGGAGGAAATCACTCGGGGCGATCAGCTCAGGGATGACGGCCATGCAGCCCCGTTTTCGTTCCACCGTTTTGGCAGCGGTCCTGGCCGTTTTTTGCGCGGCCGCGCCGTGGGGCTATTGGCTGCACCGTCGGCACCTGGCCAGGAATTTCCGCATCGTGGAACCCGAAGTGCTTTATCGCAGTGGGCAGCTCCCGCTGGCAGGGCTGAAAAGGTTGGTGCACGACTACAACATCCGAACCATTGTGACCTTGCGCGAGGCTGATCGGGACGATGCAGATGCGCTGGAAGCACAGTTTTGTCAGCGCTGGGGCTTAAACCACCTGCGCCTTGCGCCGCAAGCGTGGTGGCCGACCAGTGATCGAGGCGCTATCGAAGAGTCCCTGCGGGTGTTTCGGAAGGCACTGGACGACCCGACCAACCATCCTGTCCTGATTCATTGCTATGCCGGAACGCACCGGACGGGACTGTTTTGCGCAATCTTTCGCATGGACTACCAAGGCTGGACCAAGAGCGAAGCTCTGGAAGAGCTTCGTCGCTTCGGATACGGAAATCTGGACAGCGATCCCAATGTGGCCGCTTTTCTAGCGGCGTATCAGCCGCAGCCGCGTGTCTTGCCTCGCCGAGATCTGCCGCAGTTGTCAGCGGAACATGTAGTAAAGGATTGAAAAGGCAACGATCGCGCCAATGACGCCAGCGCCGATCTTGACAACCAAGGGAAACCAAGGAGGCATCGGACGCCGCGGCGCTGCCGACGGTTCCCTCGACTTGTCGCGTTCCTGTTCGTCGACCTGTTGCTCGATTTTCTTGTAAAGGGTGCGGTAGCGCACCGCGTGTTGGTCGGCCGACTGACGCGAGGCTTTTACCAAGGCTTGAGCCTGGAATTCCTTGTAGGTGGCGAGAGCCCGGAAGCCGACTTTAGGATGGTGGCTGGCTTTCGTGTTCGGCGCTAAGAGATCCTCTGCCAGCATGGTCTGGACTTGGGTAGTGACGAGCTTGCGGACTTCGACTTTACCGCTGCTGTCCTTGATGCGAACGTACCAGACGTTTGGATCTTCTACCGGGACGATACGAGTGTCGTCATGGCTGGAGGGCACCTTGGGTTGCGGCACGTTGGTGGTTTGATAGTTCGGATCAAGAAACGTAAGCGTCGGGGAAGCCAATTGAAGGGCTTCCAGATCGTGGATCACCTCGGCGCAGGATTGATAGCGGTATTTGGGCAGCTTCGCCGTCATCTTGATAATAATCAGGTCGAGCTTCTCCGGTACGTCGGGATTGGCTTGTCGCGCTGGCGGGAAGGTACCGGCCTCTTTGGCTTGAATCACTTCGAGAAGGGTCTTGCCGGCGAAGGGCGGCATACCCGTAAGAAAGCAATAGAGCATGCACCCGAGGGCGTAAATGTCGGAGCGGCGGTCTGTGTCCTTGGCGTTCTTGGCTTGCTCGAGGGGCATGTACCAAGGCGTGCCCACCGCGTGGCCGGTCTGGGTAAGGGCCATGTCCTCGTCGTCAATCTTGACCATGCCCAAGTCCGTGACCTTGACGCCGCCGGTCCGAGTGATCAAGATGTTGTCGGGTTTGATGTCGCGGTGCACGATGCCTTGATTGTGAGCATATTCCAAGGCCCGGGCGCAGGCGAGGATCACGTGCAGCGCATCGCCAATGCTGAGCCGACCAAGTTTCGCCAACCATTTTTGCATGCTCTGGCCCTCCACGAATTCCATTTCGATGAAGTGCCAAGCATCAATTTCGTGAATTCCGTAGGCTTGGACGATGTTAGGATGGTCCAGCTGCCCCATCACCAAGCCTTCGCGGTGTAGTCGTTCGACCAACCTGGGATTCTTTGCGATGTGGGGAAAAAGTACCTTGAGGGCTACTTCCCGCCCCGTGGGCTTGTGGCGGGCCTTGTAGACCGCTCCCATGGCCCCCTCGCCGATCTTCTTGAGAAGTTGGTAGTCGCCCAGTTCAACCGGGGCTTTTGCCGTTGGCTCAGCTGGAGCCAAGATCGGCGCGAGCGGGGCTTCGCCAGGCGCCGATTCGGGAGGGGTTTTCTCTTCGATAACCCGTGTTTGTCCCAAAGATTCCCACGACTTCTCGTCGGAGTCGTCGCCGTTTCGCGCTGGTCTTGTCACGGCCTCCTCATCTTGGGCGCGCAGGGGGGTACGGGGAGACTTTGCAGCCATGCCGAGATCTTGAGGAAGGCGTTGCATGTCCATGACGATTATAGCATAGCTTGTGTTGAAAAGCCGCGCGAGTTTGCCGACCGCGTCGGACTGGCCAACCTTTTCCGGTTTTCCAGTGCTCGGCGCGGTTCATGGCCTATGCTTGCTATACCCTGCTTCTGCCGCCGGGGAGTCAAACAACCCGATCGATCCCGGCGGAATATGTACGCCCGTACATATACTCCCGAGTGGTTCAATGACTGGCGCGGCGCGAATCATCCTCACAGGTTTGGGTCCCAAGGTCGCTGGTTTGCGCTGGGAATCGGACCGAACGCTCCGCATCGGTCGAATCGCAGCCGCCGAAGTGATGTTGCGCGATCACACTGTCGATCGGCTTCATGCGGAAGTCAAGAGAACCGGCGACAAATGGTTGATCCGAGATTTGGCCGAAAACGAGCTATTTCCAACGTTGGTCAACGGCGCCGCCCTTCTGGGAAGCCAGCGTGAGTTGCGCGACCGCGACGTGATTCAAATCGGCAAACTGCTTTTCAAGGTGACCTTAACTACCGCCGCGGTGGCTGAAGCCTCCGCCTCGGGCGATTCCTCTCGTCTTGAGCCGGTGCACGACCTCGACGGCCTCGGCGGGCCGAGCCATTCCAACCACCCAAGCGGCCTTTTGGCGGCACGGCGCCTTATCGCCAAGACAAACGAATCCAGTGCAGCGGGAGAATGCCTGAGGACGTCATGTGCCGAGTTGCAAATTCAAGCCGTCACCCACCAATCGTGGGATGAGGCCTTGGCAAATGTTGCCAACGACCGCAGTCTGTTACCCAATCAGGCCATGCTGACTTTATTGCGGGCCAATCATCACTTGAGCAATCTGTCCGATTTGCAGCAGTTGTTGCAATCCATTCTCGCCGATGCCGTGAAGTCGTTTGACGCCCAAGGCGGTGCGATCTTGTTGTTCCATCCCACCGCGGAGACACTCGAGCCGACGGTCGTCCTGGCGCCTCGACTGCCGACCCCCCGCAAGGGATACAGCAAGACGCTGAGCGAACGGTGTTTTCGCCGGGGTGAATCCCTGCTTTGTTGCGACGTCTCTGCGGACCAATCCCTGGCTCAAGTTAGCAGCGTCAAGCACGGGGCGATGGCGTCGGTGCTGTGCGCCCTACTCCGCACGCCGCGGCGCAAGCTGGGTGTACTCCATCTGGATCGCGGACCGTTCCAGGAGCCGTTCACCGAAAGCGAGCTCTATCTCGCCGACGCCGTCGCCGCCAGCGTTGCCATCGGCATCGAATGCGCTCAAGTCGTGGCGCAGCAGCGCGAGCAGTTCATCGACACCGTGGCGAGCTTGGCTCGCGCCGTCGAAATGCGCGATCAGTACACGGGCGACCACACCCGGCGAGTCACCGACTACGCCCTGTTGCTGGCCGACGAATTGCAAGTACCGCCTGCCGCACGCTATCAGCTGCAAATCGGCACGCCGCTGCACGACATCGGCAAGATCGGCATC
>JANWVS010000298.1 GCA_025056835.1 Gemmataceae bacterium
AAACGCCGTCATTACGGTGCCGGCCTACTTCGACGAAAAGCGTCGGCGGGCCACGATCGAGGCCGGTCGGCTCGCGGGTCTTGAGGTGCTCGACATCATCAATGAACCCACGGCCGCAGCCATCGCGTACGGCTACCAGCTCGGTTTTCTCGACGCTACCGGCAAAGCTCCGGTCGACCGGCCCCTGCGCGTGTTGGTCTATGACCTCGGCGGCGGCACTTTTGACGTCACCATTGTCGAAATCCAGGGGACGTCGTTCCGGGCCATCGCCACCGACGGCGATGTGCAGCTGGGGGGCAAAGATTGGGACGAGAAGATCATCGATCTCGCCGTCGCGGAATTCATGAAACAGACGCCGGACGATCCTCGACACGATCCGGTTACCATGCAGGAGTTGTGGCTGGCGGCCGAGACGTGCAAGAAGACGCTCAGCGAGCGGCCCAAGGCGGCGATGTTCGTCAATCATTTGGGCCGGCGCCTGAAGGTGGACATCACCCGCGAGCAGTTTGAGGAAGCCACCGCCCCGCTTCTGGCCCGGACACGGACGACGACGGAAATCGTCGTCCGGCAGGCGGGGTTGAATTGGTCGGCGATCGACAAGGTGTTGTTGGTCGGCGGCTCGACCCGGATGCCGCAGGTCCAACACATGCTCGAGGAATTGACGGGCAAGCCGCCGGAACGGTCGGTGGCGGTCGATGAGGCGGTGGCGCATGGGGCGGCGCTGTATGCGCAGTTGATTCTCTCGCGGCGCCAGCCGGCCGCGGCGTCGCCGAAGTTTTCGATTACCAACATCAACTCGCACAGCCTCGGCATCGTCGGCACCGACCCGACCACCGGCCGCCGCCGCGCCCAAGTCCTGATTCCCAAGAACACGCCCTTGCCCGCTGCCGTAACGAAAGTATTCAAGACCCACAAGGCGGGGCAGCAAGCCGTGGTGATCCGCGTCGTCGAGGGGGAAAGCGAACGGCCGGAGGCGTGCATCCAAGTCGGCACGTGCACCATCGGGGGCCTGCCGCCGGGATTGCCTGCTGGTTCTCCCGTCACTGTCACTTACGCCTACCATGCCGATGGCCGATTGGAGGTAACCGGCGAATTGAAGGGGGTCACTGCCGCAGTTACGACGACGTTTCAACGGGAAGACATGCTCAACGAGTCCGACATGAAGAAGTGGTCGCGGTACGTGGACCTGGCCCATCTAAAATAGAAAGCGCGGGAGCCGCCGGCCGGGTCGTTCGTCGTCTTTGCTTGCGGCGTGGCGCGGCCGCAGCGCCGGAGAGCGGATCGAGGAGACGAGTCGAGTTATGAATCCCGAAGTCCTTTGCGCCGGCATCATCGTCGCCGATCATGTCTGCACGCCCATCGACCATGTTCCCGCCGCGGGCGAGTTGGTCATGGCCGAGGGGATGCTCTTGACGATCGGCGGCTGCGCGGCCAATGCGGCCGTCGATCTCGCCAAGATGGGCGTGCGCGCCGCGGTGGTGGGCCGTGTCGGCGACGACCCCTTGGGCAAAGTGGTGGCTGAGTTGCTCGGCGTCGCCGCGGTCGACACGACGTACCTGCGCGTCAGCCCCGGCGCCGACACGAGTCAAACCTTGATCGTCAACGTCCGGGGTGAGGATCGGCGTTTCATCCACACCTTTGGTGCCAATTCCCTGTTCCGGGCCGGCGACATTCCGCTCGACGTGGTGGAGCGCACGAAGGTGTTGTACGTCGGCGGTTATCTTCTGATGCCCGGCCTCGACGACGAGGAGTTGGTGCCGGTCTTTGCGGCGGCCCGGGCCAAGGGAGTCAAGGTGGTGGTGGACGTGGCGATTCCCCAGCCGGGCGACTATCGGCCGCGGCTGCAAAAGCTGCTGCCGCACGTCGACGTCTTTTTGCCGAACAACACCGAGGCCGAGTTGCTGACCGGCGAAAGCGAGCCGCTGCGTCAAGCCGAGTCGCTCCATCGCCTGGGAGTGAACACGGCGATCGTGACGCTGGGCGGGGCCGGCTCGATCCTGGTGCAGGACGGTTTGCGGCTCCGGGCCGGAGTTTACTCGGTCCCGTTTGTCGACGGCAGCGGCGGCGGCGATGCGTTCGACGCCGGTTACATTTACGGCCTGCTCCACGACCTGGGGCCGGAAGATTGCTTGCGCGTGGCCAGTGCCTTGGGGGCTAGTTGCGTGCGCGCCGTCGGTACCACGCCCGGCGTCTTCACGCGCGACGAATGCGAAGCGTTCCTCCAGGAGCAAGTGTTGCGGATCGAACGGATCTGAGCCGCCGCACCCGCACGGTGGACCGCCGGCACCGCCGCGAGAGCCACTTCCACGCCTTCGGCCCTTGTCGTAAAATGAACCAGCACAGGTGCGGCCGCGGCCAGCGGGCGCGGCGCCGAGGACAGAGGGGCGCGGCGCCGGCGGGTCGCGGCGAGGCGAGGAGCAATCATGTCGGGCCACAGTCATTGGGCGACGATCAAGCACAAGAAAGGGGCCATCGACGCCAAGCGCGGCAAGCTCTGGTCGAAATTATCGCGGGCGATCATCGTGGCCGCCAAAAATGGCGGCGGCGACCCGGTCATGAATCTCAAGCTGCGCTACGCCATCGAGAAGGCCCGCGAAGTGTCGATGCCCAACGACAATATCCAGCGGGCCATCAAGCGGGGCATCGGCGAAACGGAAGGCGTCAGTTTCGAGGAGATCACCTACGAGGGCTACGGACCTGGCGGCGTGGCCGTCATGGTCGACGTGCTCACCGACAATCGCAACCGGACCAGCGGCGAGATTCGCAAGATTTTCGAACGCGGCGGCGGCAACATGGGGGCGCCAGGCTGTGTCGCGTTCTTGTTCGAACGCAAGGGGGTCATTTACGTCGACGCCGCGACCACCGACGAGGACACGCTGCTGGCCCAGGCCCTGGAGGCTGGTGCCGATGACATGAAACGCGACGGCGCCAATTTCCAGATCCTTTGCGATCCGGCCCGGTTCAGCGACGTCAAGGAAAAACTGGAACAGCAGGGGGTCAAATTCGTCAACGCCGAAATCACGAAACTTCCCAAGACGCTGGTCAGCGTGTCGACGGCCGAAGGACAAACCGTCATGCGCTTGCTCGACGCTCTCGACGATCACGACGACGTGCAAAATGTCTACTCGAATCTCGACGTGACCGACGCGATGATGGCGGGGACGTAGGCAGGTCTCGCCTTGATTCGCCGGCTGGGTGTGCTAATCTGAGAGCATCCGCCGGCTGTGCCCCGGGGGTTGCGCCACCATGGCTGATTCCTCTCGCTCGAAATTACCGCGCTTGACTCCCGAACAACGCCGCGCCGCTGCGGGGCAATTCGAGCGCGCCAATCAGGTCCTCGCCAAGAACGATTACGATTACGCCATTCCGTTGCTCCTCAATTGCTGTTTGCTCGATCCGGGCAACGCGATTTATCGCCAAGCCCTGCGGCAAGCCACGAAAAACAAGTACGGCAACAATCAGCGCGGTCAAGCCTTGGCCTTTCTCGGCAATCTCAAGCACAACTTGCAGCTCAAAAAGGCGCGCTTGGCCGGCGATTACCTGAAAGTGCTCGAGCACGGCGAACAGATTCTCATTCGCAATCCCTGGCATGTCGCCACCCATTTGGCCATGGCCGAGGCGTTTCACGAACTCGACCTCAATGACCTGGCGATCTGGACGCTCGAACAAGCCCGCCAAGTCGATCCGAATCATGTCGAAGTCAACCGCTATCTCGCGCGGTTGTACGAACAACGGGGAAACTTCGCCCAGGCAATCGTTCTGTGGCAGTTGGTGCGCAAGGCCGACCCGACCGACACCGAGGCGGCGCACAAAGCCAAGGACATCGCCGCCAGCGCCACCATCGCCAAGGGTCGCTATCAGGAAGCGGTCCAAGGGGTCGCCCCGACGCCGTTGGCCCAGCACGAAGCGGCCACGCAAGCGACCATCGACACGGCGCCGCATCAGCCCTTGCCGGCGTCGGAGCATCCCCGGGAAGACCGCGTGCGCGAAGCCCCCGCCCTGCTCGCCAAGATCAAGGCCAATCCTGCCAATCCCCTCGGCTACCTCCACTTGGCCCAACTTTACCGCCGGGCCGATTTGTT
>JANWVS010000299.1 GCA_025056835.1 Gemmataceae bacterium
CAACGCCGTCGCCAACAGTTTGGCATCGCCGCGCGTAGCCTGGTCGCGGAGCAGCTTGTCGGCCGTTTCCTTGATTTGAGCGATATAATGCTCCAGCCCCTCAGGCCGCGGCTCTTCCTCCAGACGCGGATCGTGGTCGTGGATGACTTCAAAGGAATTGTTGGCTGAGGCTTCCATGAACGCTCGCTCGTTGCAGGGGTTTTCTCTTCACAGTATATTATCACAACGCCCCAGGCGCTTCGGTTCGTTGGTCTTCAAGCGTGATGGGAAAAGGACTCGTCGGATGTTAAGCGCGCTACGTTTCGTCGTCGCCACGACCGTATGCCTGGGGGCCTCGGTTCCCGGTCGCGGCGACGAAATCACCGCACCGGTGAAACTGTTCAACGGCACCGACCTGAGCAACTTCTACACGTATCTCCAGGGCGTGGGCAAGAACAAAGACCCCGATCGTGTCTTTACCGTCGTCGACGGCATGATTCGCGTTTCCGGCCAGACCTGGGGCGGCTTGGTCACGGAGAAAGAGTTCGCTAATTATCATCTCGTCGTGGAGTTCAAATGGGGCCACAAGACCTGGAAACCGCGCGAAAAGGCCTCACGCGACAGCGGCATCCTTTTGCACTGCGTCGGCCCCGACGGTGGCAACAGCTACGACAAGAAAACCGGCCAGCCCAACGGTCCCTGGATGGAATCGATCGAGTGCCAGATGATCGAAGGCGGCACGGGCGACTTCATTCTCGTCGGCGGTAAGGGCCAGCCCAGAATTACCGTCGCTGCGGAACAACGCGGCGGCCAGTGGTACTACAAAGAAGGCGCCCCGCCCCGGGAATTCGCCTCCGGCCGCATCAACTGGTGGGGCCGCGACCCCGCCTGGAAGGACGTCCTCGGCTTCCGCGGCCAGCACGACGTCGAACGACCCGTGGGAGAATGGAATACCCTTGAATGCCGCTGCGCCGGCGATTCAATCACCAACATCCTCAACGGCCGGGTTGTCAACGTTGGTACGAAAGCCAGCCACACCAAGGGAAAGATCTTGTTTCAATCCGAAGGAGCGGAGGTGTTTTTTCGCCGCATCGACCTTTTGCCGTTGAAGAAATGACCTCTCCCATGGCGCCGCCGCTCGACGTGCTATATGAAGACAACCATTGCCTGGCGATCAACAAGCCGAGCGGCATCGCCAGCGCCCACTACCAGGGACAAGCGGAGACGCTCGATCGCCAAGTGAAGCAGTACCTTAAAGAGAAGCACCACAAGCTGGGGAACGTCTTCCTCGGCATTGTGCATCGCCTCGACAAGGCAGTCAGCGGAGTCTTGCTCTTTGCCCGCACGAGCAAGGCCGCGGCTCGGCTTTCGGAGCAGTTTCGCAAAGGGAGCGTCGAGAAAGTTTATTGGGTGATCGTCGAAGGCGACGTAGAAGAGCAGGCCGGGTCAATGGAGGATTGGCTGCGCCGCGACGAGCGGCGCGTGGAAGTTGTGGCGCCGAACAGCCCAGGGGCCAAGCAGGCGTTGCTGCACTTTCAGAAAAAAGGCAGCCACGGCGGCCTGACGTGGCTCGAAGTTCGTCCGCAAACCGGCCGTACCCACCAGCTGCGCGTGCAACTCGCCCACCGCGGCCATCCGGTGTACGGCGACGCCAAATATGGCTCGGTGCGAACCTTCGGCAATGCCATCGCCCTTCACGCCCGAACGCTGACGTTCCTGCACCCTATCCGGTGGGAACCGATTACGTTGACGGCGGAGTTGCCGCGCAAGTGGCGCGGCCGTTTTGCCTACGTGCTCCAGGACAAGCTTGTCTGACGATGAACGCCGCTTTACAACGGATCCGCGAGGTGATTCAGCGCGACCTCGGCCGCCGCGGCCTGGCGACGCAGCCCGATCGCAACCTCATCAATGCCTGTCCCGACGATTTCGCGCTTGCCTGTCATAGTCTGGCCGCGACGCCGCAGGCAGGGCTGGTTGTCGTCACAGGTTTTTTCATCCCGACAGGCAATCCCCCCGCCGGAGAAACGGATGGTCCGTTGGGGGCCGTCTATCTTGCGCGGGCGCTCGTGCCCTTGGGCGTGCGGGTCGTCCTCGTCAGTGATGGTTGGTGCGAGACGGCACTGTGCGCCGGTTTGGCTGCCTGCGGGCTGGCCGAGCAGGTCGCCGTGATTGCCTTACCGCCGGTATCGACCGCCTCGGCCATGACTCCCGAGGCTTATCGTCACGAGGTCTGGCGCCGTCTTCCCTTTGCTCCCACGCACCTGTTGGCCATCGAGCGCGTCGGACCGAGCCATACGCTTCACTCGTTGCAAGCACAAATGCAGTCCGGCGGGGCCTTGGGAGAGGCGTATCTCGATTTCCTCGACGCCGTGCCGCAGGACCATCAAGATCGGTGTCATTCCATGCGCGGCCGCGATGTCACCGAGTTTACCAGCCCGGCTCATCATCTGTTCGAGTGGGCGGCGACCCAGCCAGGCATCGCGACCATCGGCATCGGCGACGGCGGCAACGAGATCGGCATGGGCAAGATTCCCTGGGACGTGATCCACCGCAACATCACCAACGGCGGCCTGGTCGCCTGTCGGATTGCGACGCGGTACCTGATAGTCTGCGGCATCAGCAATTGGGGGGCCTACGGGCTGGCCGCGGGCGTATGGCATTTGCGCGGCCGACCGTTGCACCCTCTGCTCGCCGATCCTGAGAACGAGCGCAAGATCCTGCAAATCATGGTCGACCATGGGCCGCTGGTCGATGGCGTAACGGGACAACGCGCGGCCACGGTGGATGGCTTCGCTTTTGACGATTACATCGCGGCGCTGCGATTGATTGCTGCCGCCTGACCTGCGTGCGCGATCGTCTGCTCTTGCTCGTCCCGTGATCTGTATGCCTCCGGCGTAAAGCGCTCGGTGCTGGCGCGGCCGCCGGTTTGCCCAGCGACGCCGATCGTGGCCGTGGCAACGGCTCGAACAAAGGCCTCAAACTTGACCGCTGGGGCGTGGGTGAAAAAAACGCCCGGCTGGCGGACAGCCGGGCGCTCGTTATGATCGTTTTCCTCTCGCGGAGCGAGAGGGCTGACTCGGTGGTTAATACATGTCTTCACCGCCGCCGCTGCCGGCTTTCTTCTTTTCTTCCTTCGGCAATTCGGCAACGAGAGCATCGCTGGTCAGCAGCAATGTCGCCACCGACGCGGCGTTTTGCAAGGCACAACGCACCACCTTGGTTGGGTCGATGATGCCTTCCTTGACCAGGTCGCAGTACCGGCCAAGGCGAGCGTCGTAGCCGAAGTTGACGTTGTCGTTTTCCAGGACCTTGTTGGCAACAACTTCGCCGTTCTCGCCCGCGTTGGCGACGATTTGTACGATCGGGCTTTTGCAGGCGCGGACGATGATGTTGTAGCCGGCTTCTTCGTCAGGGCTGAGGCCCTTGGGTTTGAGGCCTGCGGAAGCCCGGAGCAGGGCGACGCCGCCGCCGGGGAGGATGCCCTCCTGATTGGCAGCCCGGGTGGCGTGCATGGCGTCTTCGACGCGCATCTTCTTTTCCTTCATTTCGCTTTCGGTGGCGGCGCCGACGAGGATCTTGGCCACACCGCCCGAGAGCTTGGCGATTCGCTCGGAGAGTTTTTCCTTGTCGTAATCGCTCGTGCTCTTTTCCAACTCCTTCTGAATGAGGGCGACGCGGCCCATGATGGCGTCCTTCTTGCCGTAGCCCTCGATGATGACGCTATTGTCCTTGTCCACCTTGACTTTCTTTGCCCGGCCGAGATCCCGCAGTTGCACGTTTTCGAGCTGGATGCCCAAGTCCTCGAAAATGGCTCGGCCGCCGGTAAGCACGGCAATGTCCTCGAGCATCGCCTTGCGGCGATCGCCGTAGCCGGGGGCCTTGACGGCGCAGCACTTGAGAGCGCCGCGCAGTTTGTTGATGACCAACGTCGCCAGGGCCTCGCCCTCGACTTCCTCGCAGATGATGAAGATCGGTTTACCTTGCTGGAGGACTTTCTCCAACAGCGGGACGAGGTCTTTATTCGCCGTGATCTTTTTCTCGTAGATCAGGATGTACGGGTCTTCCAGCTCGCACTCCATCTTTTGCGGATCGGTCACGAAGT
>JANWVS010000029.1 GCA_025056835.1 Gemmataceae bacterium
CTCAGCCACCAATAAAACGGCCCGCCCCTGGGGACGCAGCACCCGATCCATCTCCTGGACCACGGCGCGATACAGCGGGGCAATCGCTTGCGGATCACTCATCTGCTTGCCGAACGGCAGATTGCAGATGATGCGGTCGACGCTCCGGCTCTCTAGGGGCAAGCACCGCGCGTCCCAGGTTTGCAACGGTACTTGTTGCAAGGCGAACAAATTCGCCTTGGCGGCGCGGAGGTGGTGTGCATCGATGTCGCCGCCGAGGAGCGTGACGTTCCAGGGAGCGCTCTGCCGCTGCGCCCGCCGAACCAGCAGCACCGCCTCTGCCAAGATCGTTCCCGCCCCACACATCGGATCGAGGACGACCTGCCCCGGCTGAATTTCCGCCAGGCGCACCAACGCCGCGGCCAGGGTCGGTCGCAACGAGGCCGGAAAATGTTCGACTTTGTAGGTGCGGTGACGCATGGTTCGATCGGAAAGACGCACACCGCAAATGGCCGTGGCACCGTGGATCGTCAGCCAGAATTCCGTGGCAGCATGCTCCTCGGCAGGCCGCCAACTGGGCGGAATCGTGTCGGCCAACCCTTCCGCAAAAGCCTTCTGGGCATCGACGCGGCGATAACCATGTTCTCCGGTCATTTGCACAACCAGGCGAAAGGTCGGCCGGCCGCGGGGTTTCGGTCGAAGGTGATGATGAATTTTCAAGAGGGTCGGCCAATCGGGCTGCTTGGCGGTCCATTGGCGAATGCTTTTCAAATCGACGGCACGATAACTTAACTGGTCGGTTCCCCAGGCATAGAGGAACACGTCTTCGGTCGTCTTTAAGTGCAGAAGGGCGCGGCTGATTTCCGGCGGTCGAAAAACAACCAGACCGCGGGCGGTTCGTTTGATCTCAGCGTTCAGCTCGGTGCGAATTTCGTCGCTGGCCACCGGCTCCAATCCCGGGTGGACCATGGCATAACAAGCCGGCGTTTCGGCGCGTGGCGATCGGCTTCGTCCCATGGTCTCGAACCTGGACTTGCAGCCTCTCCTGCTGTCGTTATACTAAATTTTTGCGGCATTCCGGGGCTTTTTCCGAGATGGAGGAACGATGGTCGAGGCGATGTTGATCGACTTGAAAGCGTTGTTGGTGGAGCGCGAAGATTGCGACGCCGGCACGGTTCAGCGAGTGCGCGATGGCCTGGCCCAAGGGAAAACCCAATTCCGCACCTTACGCGAGGTCAACGATATTCTGAAGAAACGTCTCGAAACCGCCACGGGACCGAACACCAAGAAATTACACCTGAAACTCGGCATTACCAATTATTTCCTCGGCCATCTGTCGACCGCTATCGAAAACCTTCGGCAGGCCGACGGAGCGCTGGCGGCTTTTTATCTGGGCAAGGCCCTGTTGGAGCACCAACAACTCGACGAAGCCTACAAAGCATTCGAAAAAGCCGAAAAATTGGGCTACACGTCCGCGCAGGTGTCGTTACAGAAAGCGGGGATCCATCGCCTCAAGGGCGAGATCGCGCAAGCCCGCGCCCTCCTGAACAAGCTGGCCGACCAAGCCACGCACAATGCCGAGTACCATTATCAATTGGCCTGTTGTCACCAAGCCGAAGGACAGCGCGAGCAGGCGCTACGCAGCTTCGAACGCGCCGTTGAGCTGGATCCCACGCACACCAACGCCCTGTTCCAGCTCGGCCACGCCAACGACCTCGCCGGCAACGACGAAGAAGCCATTCAATTCTACGAACGCTGCCTCAATCATCCCCCCTTGCACGTCGGCTTGCTCATGAACCTCGGCATTCTTTACGAAGACGCCGAAAAATACGACAAGGCCGTCGATTGTTATCGACGCATCCTCCACGCGAATCCGAATCATGACCAAGCGCGCTTGTTCCTCAAGGATGCCGAGGCTTCCCTCACTCAGTTCTACAATCCGGACCAGGAAGCGGTCGACAGCCGCTTCAGCCAAGTGCTGGAAATGAGCGTGACCGATTTCGAGCTTTCCGTCCGAAGTCGAAACTGCCTCAAGAAGATGAATATCCGCACGCTCGGCGACCTGACGCGCGTCAGCGAGTCGCAACTGCTCGCCAGTAAGAACTTCGGCGAAACCTCATTGAATGAAATCAAAGAACTGCTCGCCTCCAAGGGGTTGCGCCTGGGGATGGCCCTGGAGGACGGCGCCCACTTCGAGCGGCGTTTCCACGGTCAGCAACCCTTGACCGAGCAGGAGCAAGCAGTCCTCAACAAACCGGTGAGCGAACTCAACCTGTCGGTCCGTGCCCGAAAATGCATGAACCGACTCGGCATCACGACGCTGGGCGAACTCATCAACCGCACCGCCGACGAGTTGCTCGAATCCAAAAACTTCGGCATGACGTCGCTGAACGAGGTGCGGGAAAAACTGCGGCAATACGGCCTGACGTTGCGCGGCGATTAGGCGTTCGCGAGGGCCAAAAAGGTTCGTCGAGCGGCCGGGTCCGCCGGCGCTTGCCGGGAGTTGGGGGAAACGTTACAAAATGGCCAACCGTCTGCAGGCTGGCGTCGTTCGTAGGAGTGGATTATGCGCGTATCATCTCTCGTAGCTCTGGCCGTCGTCGTGCTCGTCATCCTGTATTTCGTCTTCCTGACCCCGGAATGGGCGATCGACCTGTACATGCAGGCGACCGGCTATGGTCCGGCGAAAACGCCCACCGAGGCCGTCGACAAATTCCTCAAGGCGGTCAAGGCCCGTGATCTGCGGACGGCGTCGCGGTTCTGCACCGCTGGCTTTGCCGAACAACTGAAGCGCGGCCACACGGCGGCACGGGAGATGGGACCGTTGATCGACAGCATCTACGAATACGCCAAAAACAAAGGCTTGTGGACCGACAAGGTGGTCGATTACCTGGTCTTGCTCGATCCTTTCCCCAAGAACCTCCTGGCCGCCGGCCCCCCGAAGGAGGTCGACGACAGCAAGGCCATCGGCTTCGTTAAAATCGACAACATCTGGCCGGAAAACACGACGCCGCAATTCTTCGCCCCTGGCCAGTTGCACGCGGAGTGGAGTCGGCTCGATCCCCGGATGTTCAGCAGCGCGCTCTTTCCGCGCATGCTGGTCAACCCGAAGGGCTTCCCAATCGTCAAGGAAGGCTCGGAATGGAAGCTCGATTTGTCGCTGCCGTCGAACCAGATGCCGTTTGTGGAGCATTATTTGAAAAACTACAAGGCCTACCACACCGGGCTTTCGATCTTTCGCCGCGATTTGACCAACGACCGCTTTGATTCGAAGAAGCGCTTCGAGGGAGACCTCATCGCCGTCATGCAAGACGCGAAATGACGTGCCGCGCCCGGCAAAGGTCGCCCGAGCAGCCGCAGCTGGAACCTTACCGCAGGGCAAAGCAAGCCAGCACCTTTTGGTCGCGCGCATAGAGGCGACCGTCGGCCAAGGCAATTTGCGCCCGCACGGGTCCGGATTCAAAAACCACGGCCCGCGCGCGTTCTTGGTAGGCCCGGGGCGTTGCTGCGACGAGCAGCAGCTCGCCGCGCTCCGTGAGGACAATGATTTCGTTGCCGACCAGGATCATCGACCCGCAGCCAAAGCGGCGTTGTTCCCACATCACGCTCTGCGACTTGAGTTCCACGCACCGAAAACTCGGGCCGCTTTCCTGTCGGCCGTGGAAGCCGAAGAGGTAGCCGTCGCGATGGACGCACGTGTTATAATGGTTGGTCATTAACTCATCGGTGTCCCACAGTTTGTCGGCGCCGTCCTTGCGAAGTCGGAGCAGCAGCGCGCCGGTGTCGTAGCTGGTGGAAAAGAAAGCGGTGTCCCCCAGGATGAGCGGCGTGGCGGCATTGACGGAAGCGTCGATCCGCGACCGCCAGCGCATGCTGAAGAGTTCCCGGCCCGTGTGAGGCTCGAGAACGACCACGCCGTTGCGCGTGAAGAAAACCGCCTGTGTGCTGTCGTTGATGACCGCCAGTGTGGGCGAAGAGTAACTCGCACCGTCGTTGGTCGCCCGCCAAATCTCCTTTCCCGTGTCGAGGGCAAAGGCCACGATCCCGGCATTCTTGCCGCCCACGTTGACCAAGACGCGTCCGTCGACCACCAACGGCGAGGTGCCCACGCCGAAAAAGTTTCGAGGAACCTGGTAGTCGCTCATGATGTTGCGGCCCCAGAGCTTCTTCCCCGAGGCCAACGACCAGGCATGGAGCCAGCCGTCGGCGCCGAGCGTGACCACCGTGTCGCGGACCACGGCCGGCGTGGAGCGGGGGCCGTCTCCCTTGCCGAAGTCGTCTTCGAAGGCGGTCGGATAGCCGGCTTTCCACACCGGCGTGCCGTCGGTCCGCCAACATTCGACCACTTCCTCATCGCCGAGGCGGTGGAACACGATCAAGCGCTCGCCGACGACGACCGGACCGGCATAACCGGGGCCGACCGGCTTGGACCACAAGCGCTTCGGCCCTTGGCGCCCCCAAGGCAGAACGCCGCTTTCCGCGGACGTTGCGTTGCGTCGGGGACCTAGGAACTGCGGCCAATCCTCGGCAACCAGGGGCCTCGTGCTCGCGCACAAAAGAAGAGCAACCACGACGCGGCGCATGCGTATTCCCTCGACCGAAAACGGCAAAGGCGAACCGTCGCTATGGTCCATCGGCTGCCTTGGCGCAGCGGAAGCCGATCTTGTCGTTGCGCGTCTCGGCCGGGGCGCGGCCCCGCGCGGCGCATCGGGCGGCGTCGGCCGAATCATTCCACGACCCGCCACGAATGACGCGCTCCTTGGCCTTGGGCACGCGACGCGCACTGCCGTCGGTCGGCGCTCCTTGGTAATCGGGCGCCCAGTCATCCGCTACCCATTCCCAGTTGTAGCCGTGCATATCGAACAGGCCCCACGGGTTGGCGGCCTTTTCGCCCACGGGCGGGTCGAACCCGGCGGAGTTGGCCGAATACCAGCAGTATTTCCCCAACTCTTCCAACGAATCGCCGTGAGACCAGGCCGTGGTCGTGCCGGCGCGGCAGGCGTATTCCCATTCGGCTTCGGTCAAGAGGCGAATGCGCTCCTTGTCGCCCAGCAACTTCAGCGCTCGCAATTCCTTGGTTGCCTTGTCGCAGAACTCATTTGCTTCGGCCCAACTGACGACCTCCACGGCGTTGCGCAGCCCTTTCCATTTGCTGGGATTGTAACCCATGACCACGTGATACAGTTCCTGGGTCACTTCGTACTTGTTCACCGCGAACGAATAAGCAAAAGCGACCTCGTGGATCGGTAATTCCTCACGGGCTGCTTTGGAACCCATCAAAAACTTCGCCGGGAACTTCCCCTGCCCCGGCGTCAGCAGCACGAAGTCGGCAACGAAGCGCCGCAAGATGTCCGCCTTGCGCGGCGTCGGGTCCGGAAGTTTCTTCTCATCTTGCTGGGAGCCGACGACGGCGTGAGCAGCCAATCCCACCAGCAACAGTACCATGGCACCGTTTCGCTTCATCGCGGCCTCGGACCAAGGGGAGCTAGGTTTCTCGCTGCTCTCTTTGTATTTTCCAACTATAATGCGAAAAGCCTCTCGAGGGAGGACGCGCCAACCGTGGTTGAGTATCGTACTTTTCGCAACACCGACCCGCCGCGGTTGGTCGAGGTCTGGAATCAAGCCTTTCCCGGTCGGGGCGCGGTTGCCTTGCGCAACAGCACTCCCCTGGAGCGTTTCGTCCTTTCCAAGCCCTATTTCGACCCCGCGGGACTCATTCTGGCCAATGAAGGGAGCCAATGCGTCGGCTTCGCCCATTCGGCGGTGGTCGATTCCGACTGCGGTTTGAAGCAAGGCGTGCTCTGTATGTTAGGCGTACGGCCCGCGCACCGCGGCCGCGGCATCGGTCAGGAACTGTTGCGCCGCAGTGAAAGGTACCTCGCCGAGCGCGGTGCTCAGATCTTCCTGGCCGGCGGTTACGATCGATCGAATCCGTTCTACTTTGGCATCTACGGCGGCGCCAACTGCCCGGGCTTTTTGCAGAGCAATCCGGAGGCGGAACCGTTTTTTCTGGCCCATGGTTATCGCGTCCAGCAAACGATCGTCATTTTGCACCGACAACTCGATGCGCCGCTGCGCATTTCCGACCCGCGTTTCGCGGCGTTGCGGAGCCAGTACCACGTCTGCATGCATTCACCGCGCCGATTGAAGGACTGGTGGCAAGAATGCACCGTCGGCGTGGTCGAGCCGTTGGAATTCCGCCTGGAAGACCGGTCCGGCGCGACCAAAGCCCGAGCCTTAGCCTGGGAAATGGAAGGTTTCAGCGCCCGGTGGGGCCGGCCGACGGTCGGCGTCATCGACTTTGAAGTCGAACCATCGTGTCGCCGGCAAGGGTTGGGCAAGTATCTTTTGACGGCCATCCTGAAGCAACTTCACGACCAGTATTTCCAAGCCGTCGAAGTGCAGATCGACGAAACCAATGACCCGGCAGTGCAGTTTCTCAGCCCGCTGGGTTTCGAGCAAGTCGACATCGGCCGCGTCTACGCCAAGGACGTGCCGGCGGCGCTGTCGTAAAATAGCCGCCGAGCGGACGTCTGGCAACGATGGAACCGACCATGGCCCAAGCGTACGACGCAATCATCATCGGCGGCGGCCACAACGGATTGGTCACCGCGTGCTACCTGGCCCGGGCCAAATGGCGCGTCTTGGTGCTTGAGCGGCGCTATCTCGTCGGTGGCGCCTGCGTGACCGAGGAGAATAATTTTCCCGGACTGACGGGCTTCAAAGTTTCCACGGCCGCCTACGTCAACAGCTTGTTTCGTCCGGAAATCATCCGCGATTTGAAGCTCCGGCAATACGGCTTCGAGCTGTGCGAACGCAACCCGTCGTCGTTCACGCCGTTTCTCGACGGCCGGTACTTGATGATGGGCCCCGACCCCGGCATGAACCAGCGCGAGATCGCGAAATTCAGCGGCAAAGACGCCGAAGCCTATCCGAAGTACGAGAAGATGCTCGAGCGCGTCGCGGCCGTCGTCGAGCCGACGCTGCTCATGACCCCGCCCAATGTGCTCAAGCCGGGGTTGGGCGGTCTTTGGTCGCTGGCCCAACTCGGCCGCAGTTTTCAAAAGATGGGTTCGCACCTTGCCGAGGCGGTGGAGGTCCTTACCGGGGCCGCTCGACCAATCCTCGACCGCTGGTTCGAATCCGAGCAGCTCAAGGCGACCCTGGCCACCGACGCCATCATCGGCGCGTTCGCCTCCCCCGCGACGCCCGGCACCGCGTATGTTTTGTTCCACCACGTCATGGGCGAGACCAACGGCAAACGCGGCGTCTGGGCCTATGTCCGCGGCGGCATGGGCGGCCTGACGCAGGCCCTGGCCCGAGCGGCGGCCGACCTCGGCGTCGACATCCGTTGCAATGCCGAGGTGGCCCGCATCCTCGTCCGCGACCAAACGGCGGTCGGCGTCGCCCTGACCAACGGCGATGAATTCCACGCGCGCAAAATCGCCAGCAACCTCGACCCGCACCAGACCTTCCAGCGGCTTCTCGATCCACGCCTGCTGCCCGCCGATTTCGTCGAGGCCATCCGACGCATCGACTATTCCAGCGCCTCGCTCAAGATCAACGTCGCCCTGAGCGAACCGCCGAACTTTACCTGCTGTCCCGGCGAACAGGCCGGTCCGCAACACCGCGGCACGATCCACATCTGCCCCGACCAGGACTACATCGAACGGGCTTTCGACGATGCCAAGTACGGCCGACCATCCACCGATCCGATCCTCGAATGTACTCTCCCCAGCGCCGTCGATCCCACGGTCGCCCCGCCCGGAAAACACCTGATGTCGATGTTCGTCCAATACTTTCCCTACCATCTCAAAGACGGCAATCCCGACGAGGCCAAGGAGAAGTTTGCCGACCGCTGCTTCGACCTGCTCAACGAGTATGCCCCCAATTTCAAGCGGTCCGTCCTCGCCCGGCAGGTGCTTTCGCCGCGCGACCTGGAGGCGACTTTCAACCTCACGGGCGGCAACATCTTTCAAGGCTCGATGTTATTACATCAGCTCTTCCTGTTTCGGCCCGTGGTCGGCTGGAGCCGCTACCGCACGCCGATCCGCAATCTCTATCTGTGCGGTTCGGCGGCCCATCCGGGCGGCGGCGTCATGGGCACCTGCGGCTATAATGCCGCTCGCGAAATGCAAAAACGCTGGTAGAGAGGACCGGCGCCTCGCTAACGAAGTACCTTGAGGATATTGTAAAAGTCGTCGGTCCAGGCATAGCGGCCGTGAACGGTCGGCGTTTCCCAGTACGGCTCGGAAGGATCGTAGCCGCGCCGCGACCGCTCTGCCGCCGCCCGCAAGGCTTCGCGGTAGCCTTTCGGTTCGCGCAAGTGCTTCAGATACTCTGACTTGCGGGCAACCATGACCCATTCTGACGTAAAGTGACCTACTTTGTCTAAATACGGAGCGTTGTCGTGGGCCCGAAGGCAGGAGTAGCCGAGACTATTTGCTACGTCGGCTACTACCTTAACCAGGTCCACGAAGCGGTTGGAGGTGTGGACACACAGGATCCCCTTTTCCGTCAAACGATCGAAGTACATCGCGATCGATTCCTTGGTAATGAGATGGGCCGGAATCGCATCGGAGCTGAAGGCATCGACGACCATCATATGATAAAAATTCATCGGACCGCCGCCCAGCTCGGAATCCTCGCAATAATGGTTCTTGTACGGCATGGCCATGCGTAAGCGGGCATCGCCCATCAGCACTTGGAGATGGACGCCGCGCTTAAGGGCATCGCGCAAATAGGTGAAATGCCCTGTGTACTTCTCGTTGGGACGGAATTCCAGGTCGTCCAGGTAGGTGATGTTTGGCTTCCATTCCTTCCGCAGCGACAATCGTTTGACGAGGTTGTCGATTTCGTAATAGTGCATGTGCTGGTAAGGACGGGCATACGACGCCATCGTACCCGTGCCCAGACCGATCGTTGCGAAAGGCGGTTCCGACCAGAGATCGACCAGAGCATCGGCCGGCAGCGTCGCTCCCATGATCGGCGCCAACTGTCCCAACAACGAGGCGCCGATCCTTGAATCGGAGCTGAAATGGTTCTCCGGCTCCTTGAACCAGCAGAATTGCTCCATGACGACGCCGGCGGGGCCGAAGCGGTGGTAATACGTCGTCGCGTGGCGGCTGTAGTCCTTCCTGGGATTGCCCCAGTCTTTTTCATCGGCCGGTTTGAGAAAATTCATGCCGTGGTTGATGTGGCCGTGGATCATCTGCTTATAATCACCAAGGCCGAGTTTCACGGCATAAGCATCGCCCTCGCGATTGGGACTAGGACGTGCCCGGTTGACCGTGATGAGGCCGAAGTAACCGCGGGTCCGATATTCCGTGTTGTCGTAACGGCTGGCGTCCAAAGCGTGAACCCCGATGATCAGGGCCAAGGCCGCGCCGTAACGAACCGGCCGGAACAGCAGCAGGCAACTTAACGCCAAGGCGATGCCGTACGTTGCCGCCGAAGGGACAGAGGCCATCGTGAGTATCAGGGCAGCGCCCCCAACCAACGCCGCCAATAGCAGATCGACGGTCACTGCGAGCCTGGGTGTTACCGCGGTTTCGGAGGCCTCACCATGGCCCTTCCGCTTTTTGCCGGTTCCCTCGCCGGCGCTGCTATCAATCATCCCCGCAACGAACTCGGCGACCCAGCCACCCCGCGTCAAGATGGGCCGCAAGAAGCCGGCCGCGATGATCGCTGCTTGCAATTCAAAGAGATACTTGATGTTCGGCGCCAACAAGCCGTTAAACATGCCGCCGAGCATGCCGCCGATCGACATCATCAAATAGAATTCGGTCAGATGGCGGGTGCTGGGTCGGTCCTTGGCCAATTCGCCGTGGCACACCATGGCCGTGAAGAAAAAGCCCGCCACGTCGAACACAATCGCCGTTCTCAGGTAACTATGGCCGATGGCAAGAAAGTCGATCAGGAGCATCGCCGCAATCGCCAACGGTTGGACGACGACCATGACCTTGTGCGGCTCTTCGACCCAGACAATCGGCCAGCGGATAAAGACGAGAATGAACGACAGCAAATACAACATCAGCGGGATCAGCCAGATCATGGGTACCGGCGACAGGTCGGTCGTGATGTGGGTAGTGATCCCCAGCATCATGCTCGAAGGCACAGCGGCCAAGCAGACCCATTTCAGCCGCCGCCACACCGTCACCTCGCCCCCGTCGGCTATATCTACCACCGGCGGCGCTTTGACGATGCTTGGTCCACGCCCGGCGTGGACCGGCGCTTTGGCGGTGACAGCGGTTTCCACTTGCCCTTCGGGGGCGCTGGCCGACGAAGATGCCAAATCCGTCGTCGGCGCTTGCTCACTGACCGGGACAGAAGCTGCCGACCGCCAGATCATGGCCATGCAGAAGTAGACCGCCACGACCAGCACTTCGTAGCCGATGGTCCACAACAGGGCCTGATTGCGAAGCACGAAGTAAGGTTCGATCAGAAACGGATACACGAAGAGCGCCAACATGCTGCCCAGGTTGCTGGCGCCGTAAAGAAAATAGGGATCCTTGGCCGCCGGATGGCCGGTGTAGCCGAACCATTTTTGCAACAGCGGCGCCGTCGTCGACACCACAAAGAAGGGCAAACCGACGATGATGAGCAAAATGGTCAG
>JANWVS010000002.1 GCA_025056835.1 Gemmataceae bacterium
ATCAGCGGGCGGCACTTCGGCCAGACGGCGCGGGTCGGCGGCGAGGGCCACGTTGGCCAGAATGACGATGTCCTTTTTGTCGAGCAGGGCCGGCGCGGCCAAGCGCGGCGTGACGACGGACGGCTGCACGCGTTGCCGGGCCAGATCGCTGTGCAGAGCGTCGACCAGCGAGGCGCGATTTTCCATGCCGCCGTCGACGACAAGAATATCGATGTGGTCGTGGACCTTGAGCACCTGATCGAAACGGTTGTCGCCGTCGAGTTCGTCGCCGCGCAACCGTGCCGTCAAGACGGCGAGGCCGGCTTTGCCCAATTTCGCGGTCAGGGCCGCCACGCGCGTTTCGCCGGGCGCGACGCTGCTGAGAGCCGTGGTTTCCGTGGTCTTGTCGTCGCCGTCGACCGTCAGAGACACGACGGCGTCGTCTACCGGAATCGTGCCGGTATTGCGGACAAGCACCGCGAAGCCGAGCCGCTGCTCCGGCGCCGCCGCCCGCTCCTGGGGGACGATGCCGACGACGCTCAGGTTCTTGACCGGGCCGGCGCCGCAGCGCACGAGGGTGACGGCTGCCTTTTCCTTGATTTCGTTGAACGTTTGCACCAACAGGCCCGACTGACGTTGCCAACCGGAGCGTTGCAGGTCGGAGAACAGGTAAAGTTCCTTGTTGGCCGCTTGGCCGCGCTGCAAGATCGAAGCCGCTTCGACCACTCCCGGGGCGAGGTCCGTGGCCAGGCTGGTCAGGCGCAAGTTTTTGATGATCGCGGCGGCCTGGTCGAGGTTGCCGGGGGTTTGCGGCCCCAAGACAGCGGCGCGATCGGCGCAGGTGACGATCTGCACCGTCGAGTGCGGCGGCAGTTCTTCGAGGACCTTCAACGCCGCCGCCTGAGCCCGATCGAAGCGGGTGCCGGCGCCATCGCGGGCGGTCATGCTATAGGAGACATCGAAGAGGAACACGGCGTCGACGGCGTCGCCCCGCCCCGAACCGCGGGACGCCGAACTGATCGGCCGAGCAAAGGCCAAGGCCAAGACGATCAACAGCAGGCAACGTACCACGAGCAAGAGCAGTTCCTGGAACCGCAGCCGTCGGCTGGTCTGCTCGATGCTTTCCAGCAGGAACTTCATCGCCGCCCAAGGAACGGTCCGATATCGGCTGCGAAAGAAAAAGTGCAGCGCGATCGGGATTCCCGCTGCGAGCGATCCCCAGAGCATCAATGGCGACAAAAATGACATGGCGTCTCGGTTTTCGCAAACATTACAGCCGCATTTTGAGCCGACGCGCCAGGTAGGCGGTCAACGTCTCCGCCAACGGTCGACCGGTGTTGATCCGCACGTAGTCGCAATGGTTGCGTTCGCAACCTTGTTGCAAGGCCTCCAGATAGCGGGCCACAGCCTTCAGGTACCTCGGGCGAATAAGCTGCGGCCGGGTGAGCAATTCGCGTTTCTCTTCCAAAGCGTCGAACTTCACCATGCCGCCGAAGGGAAACTCCAATTCGTCGGGGTGCAGCACGTGGAAGACGATGACTTCGTGTCCCTGGAAGCGGAGATGTTGCAGGCCCCCGACGAGGGCGTCGACGTCGTCGAAACAATCGGAGATCAAAAAAACCAGGCCGCGGCGCCGCACCTGGCTGGCGAGGTCGTGTAATAGCGGCGCGACGGCGGTTTTGTCGCGCGGTTCGACGCTCTCAAGCGTCTGCAAAATCGTCTGGACGTGGCCGAGTTGGCCACTGGCCGGCAACCGTTCCCGCCAGCCGGCGTCGAAGACGTTGAGGCTGACGCTGTCGCGTTGATGGACCACCAGGTAAGCCAACACGGCCGTCAGCACCTTGGCGTATTCCAGCTTGTTGCTCGTTCCTTCTCCATAGAGCATGGAGCGGCTGGCGTCGAGCATGATATGAGCGGCGTAATTCGTTTCTTGTTCGTATTGCTTGATCGTGTAGCGTTCGCTGCGGCCGTAACTTTTCCAGTCGATGTGCCGGATGTCGTCGCCGGGCACGTATTCGCGGTGCTGCACGAATTCGACGGAGAAGCCGCGATACGGGCTGCGATGGTCGCCGACGCGCAGCCCTTCGACGACGGTCCGGGCCTTCAGGCCAAGCACCTGGGCGCGAGCCACCACGTCGGGGGGAAGATAGTGTGCCATCGCAGCGCGGGTCCAGCGAGGCTCAAGCCGCCTGGTTTTTCGGCACCGACTTGAGCAAGCGTTGAATGATGTCCTCGACCGAGACTCCCTCCGACTGGGCGGTGAAGTTGGCAATCAGCCGATGGCGCAGGATCGGTTCGGCAACGGCGGCGACGTCGTCGGCCGAGACATGGTGTCGGCCTTGCAACACCGCATGGGCCTTGGCCGCCAGGATCAGGTTCATGCTCGCCCGCGGTCCCGCTCCCCAAGTGAGCCATTTGTTGACAAAGTCGGCCGCTTCCGGCGTTCCCGGCCGACTCCGCCGCGTGATCCGCTTGGCGTATTGGAACACGTGATCGGCCACGGGCACCCGCCGGACGATGTGCTGGAGCTTCAGGATGTCGTCGCCGTGCAGCACTTTGCTGACGCTTACCTGAGCGTCGGAGGTTCCCTGCCGCATGATCTGCTCTTCCTCAGCGTCGCTGGGATAATCGACCTTGATCATGAACAGAAAGCGGTCGAGCTGGGCTTCCGGGAGCGGATAGGTCCCTTCCTGCTCGATCGGGTTTTGTGTGGCGAGAACGAAGAAGGGGTCCTTCATCGGATAATCGACGCCGCCGATTGACGCCTTGCGCTCTTGCATCGCTTCCAGCAGCGCCGCCTGCGTCTTGGGCGGGGTGCGGTTGATCTCGTCGGCCAAGACGATGTGAGCGAAGATCGGTCCGGGCAGGAACTTGAACATCCGCTGCCGCGTCGCCGGGTCGTCTTGGATAACTTCCGTTCCGGTGATATCGGTGGGCATCAGGTCGGGGGTGAACTGAATGCGTTTGAAGGTCAAGTCGAGCGCCTGGGCCAGCGTCGAGACCATGAGCGTCTTCGCCAGGCCGGGTACGCCGACGAGCAAGGCATGGCCCCGGCAGAAAATGGCCATGAGCAGCTGGTCGAGCACTCGCTCTTGACCGACGATGATTTTGCCGATCTCGCGCCGCATCTGTTGATGGGCCGAGCGCAACGTTTCCAACATTTGAACATCGGAGGCATCGGCATGCATGAAACGATCCTGCCCAAGCGGAAACGATAGCGGGGTGGGAGATCGGGGCGGCGACGCACCGACCGTGTAAGTTATGGTAGGAATTCGATAGGTAGACCACAAGCGGCCACCCAAAGCGTAGCGGCGCCACGTGCGTCCGCGCCCGCATTACCTGCGAAGGTCGCGTTCGGCGAGCATCACGAGTGACCGCGGCGTCCAGCGACGTTCGCCGCTACAGTCGCTCCGTTATCTGCCGACCCGGTTGATTCCTTGGCGGCGCGAGTCAGTCAACCTCCGCCAACTCGGTCAGACGGTTTTCTTCGATGAATTCCAGAGATTCGGAGTTGACACAATAGCGCAGCCCGGTCGGCAGCGGGCCGTCGTCGAAGACGTGGCCCAAGTGTCCCTCGCAGCGGGCGCAGAGGATCTCGACGCGAACCATGCCGTGGCTGCGATCGATTTGCGTGGCCACGTTTTCCGCGGCGATGCTCCGAAAGAAACTCGGCCAGCCGGTGCCGGAGTTGAATTTGTCCGCCGACGCGAACAAGGGCAGTCGGCAGCAAACGCAAACGTACACGCCGCATCGCTTGTTGTCCAGCAGCGTGCCGCAGAACGGCCGCTCGGTCCCCTTGCCGCGCGTAATCCAGTATTGCTGCGGCGTCAGTTGAGCTTGCCACTGGAGGTCGGACTTGACTACCTTGGGTAGGGCGAGCGGACCGACCAGTTCGCCGCGGCGATTGAAGACCTTGACGTTGACCACCATGAACGTACTCCCGGTGGGGACCATTGTAGGCGGCGAGGCAGGCGGTGCCATTGCCTAAGCGATTGCTCTGCTCGCGCACGACCGCTTACGGTAGAATGGCGTTGCGGCCGGAGCATCGGACGGTTGCGAATGGCTTTCAATGAAGGAGAGGCATTCATGCGTTTTCGGCATTGCGTGGGATGGATCGCGGCGTTGCTCGTGCTGCCGTGGTTCGTATGGGGCCAGACGACGGCGCCGTCGCGTCCCGCGATCGACCTGGCCAAGGCCGACGAGCGCGACAAGTTGATCGTGACGACCGTGGCCCGAGTCATCGACGACATTCATTTGACCGGCCGCAAGCTCGACAAAACGATTGCCGCGCGGTTGCACGACCGTTTCATTGAGCAGTGGGACCCGCGCAAGCTCTTCTTCCTGGAGAGCGACATTGCCGAGTTCGCCGCCGCCAAGGAGCACCACGCGAAATTCATTGCCGAGGGCGACCTGAGCTTTCCCGTGCGCGTTTACGAAGTGTTTCTCAAGCGGCTCGCCGAGCGCAACGCTTGGACCCAAGTGATGGCGGGCGAGCAATTCGATTTTGACAAGGAATGCACGGTTTTCCTCGACGCCAAACACACGCGCTGGCCCAAGTCCACCGAGGAGGCCAGGCAACGCTGGAAAGACTGGATCACCTACGAATTGTGCAGCATGAAGGTCGATGGCGTCAAGGAAAACGAGGCCCGGACGCGTATCCAAAAACGCTACAAATCGCTCTGGCAAACCACTCAAAGCCTCGACAAAGACGACCTGCTGGAGCGCTATCTCGCCGCCTTCGCCAACGCCTTTGACCCCCACTCCGGCTATCTTTCCCCGAAATCGCTGGAGGAATTTGACATCGCCATGCGCCTGCAATTGCAGGGGATCGGCGCCCTGCTCGGCAGCGAAGACGGCAAGACCATGGTCAAGGAGATCATCGCCGGCGGACCGGCGGCCGACGACAAACGTCTCAAGGTCGGCGACCAGATCACCGGCGTCGGCCAAGGTGAAGACGGTGAAATTGTCGACGTCGTCGACATGAGCCTCAATCGCGTCGTCCAACTGATCCGCGGCAAGGCGGGGACCAAAGTCCGTCTCGAAGTCATTCCCGCCAACACCGGCCAGCGCGTCATCTATGTGCTGACGCGACGCAAGATCACCCTGACCGATAAAGGGGCCAAGAGCGACATCATCGAGACGTCGGCCGGCGACAACGGTGCCAAGCTGCGGATCGGCGTCCTGACCGTTCCTTCGTTCTACGGCGGCAGCGACACCAGCACGGGCCTTACCCAGGATGCAACCAAGATTCTCACGGATTTCCAGGCTAAAGGCGTCGATGCCGTCCTCATCGATCTGCGTTACAACGGCGGCGGCTTGCTCAACGAGGCCGTCGGCCTTGCCAGTCTCCTGGTGGATCGGGGGCCTATCGTCCAGGTCAAAGATTTTCAAGGCAAAATCCGCCAGCTGAACGACGACCACCCCGGCGTGGTTTACGATGGGCCGCTCGTCGTCCTCGTCAATCGCCTTTCCGCCAGTGCGTCGGAGATTTTCAGCGGCGTCATCCAGGATTACCGCCGGGGCCTGATCGTGGGCGATTCCACCACGTTTGGCAAAGGTTCCGTCGCCCAAATGATCGACCTGGCGCGGCTGGTGCAGGCCAATTTGCCGGTCCGAGACCGCAACCTCGGCGCCATCATGGTCACGCTTCAGGCTTTCTATCGCGTCAACGGAGAAACGACGCAAAAGCGCGGTGTGGTTCCTGACATCGTGTTGCCGTCCATCACCGATCGCGCTGATTTTTCGGAAGCCAAGCTCGACCACGTTCTGGATTTCGACCCAAGTCGGCCGGCCAAGTTTCAGCCCGCCGGCGACATCAATAGTGAGCTGATCGCTCAAGTCCGTGAACGGTCAAGCCAACGCCGAGCGAAGAGCGAAGAATTCGCCAAGCTGGTCAAGCATATCGCTCGGCTGCACGAGTTTGCGGCACAAACGACGTTGACGTTTAACGAGGCCAAGCTCAAACAGTATCGGGCCGAACGCAAGGAACTGGCGGAACTGGCGCGGGGCGAAGACCCGGACCGCGCCGACCCGGAAGAGCGCAAAGACAAGAAGTTCGGAGCGACTACCTACGAACGCGAAGTGCTGGCGATCGTCGGCGACCTGGTGCGGCTGACCGCCAAACGTTGAAGGGGACGTCGCCGTTACTGCCGACTGGCGCGGTCAAGGCACTTTGAGTTGGTTGAAGATCTTTTCCAGCAGCTGTTCGGCGGAGATTTCCTCGGCTTCGGCCTCGTAGGTAAGGCTGAGGCGGTGGCGGAGGACATCGTAGCCGATGGCCTTGATGTCGTCGGGAATGACGTAGGCCCGCCCCGCTAAGAAGGCGTGTCCGCGCGCCCCGCGCGACAGCCAGATGGTGGCCCGCGGACTGGCGCCGTATTGAATGTACGGGACGAGGTCCAAGCCATAATCACGGGGCCGGCGGGTCGCGTGGACGATGTCGACGATGTAGCGTTTGATCTTGTCGTCCATGTAGATCCCGTCGATGGCCCGGCGCAACTCCGCGAGGTCGTCGATGGCCAGTACCGGTTGCACCGTCAAATCAGGTTCGATCAGCGCCATGCGGTTGAGAATTGCCAATTCTTCTTCCTTGCTCGGGTAATCGAGCTTGAGCTTCATCATGAAGCGGTCGACCTGGGCTTCGGGCAACGGATAGGTTCCTTCCTGCTCGATGGGGTTTTGGGTGGCCAGGACCAGGAAAGGACGGTCGAGCGTGTAACTGGTCTCGCCGATCGTCACCTGTTTTTCCTGCATCGCTTCCAGTAGAGCGCTTTGCACTTTGGCGGGGGCGCGGTTGATCTCGTCGGCGAGGACGCAATGGGCGAAGATCGGCCCCTTCTTGATGGTGAACTCGCCGGTCCGCGGATTAAAGATTTGCGTGCCGATGACGTCGGCCGGCAGCAGGTCCGGCGTAAACTGGATGCGCTGAAAGGTGAGGTGCAGGCAACGCGCAACGGTACGGACGGCCAGCGTCTTGGCGAGTCCGGGAACGCCTTCGATCAGCAAGTGACCGCCCGTCAAAAGACCGAGCAAGAGTCGCTCAACCAGGGCGTGCTGTCCGACGATGATGCGGCCGACCTCGGCGTACAAGGGGTCGAGGCGGGCCCGAATGGCCTGTACGCGGCGGTTGAGTTCGTCGAGATCGGCCATGCCGCTGGTTCCTTCGCGTGCCCGCTCAGACCAACGCCAGTTGTCGTTCCGCCGCCCGGCGGGGGCGCTGCCAGCCGCCGGGGAGATCGGCGAGGCTGCTGTCGATGAAGGTATGATACCAGAGCTGCGTGGTGACGACGCCCACCATGCCCAGTTCGACCATGGAGCGTTGGCGAATGCTGAGCTTGCCTTCGAGCATCCGTTGCCGCCAGCGGAGCACTTCGTCGACATTGAACCAACCGGTCTTCCGCAACGACTCCTCGCTGAGCAATTGGTTGACGAACGGCGGCACCTGGTGGGCGAAAAAACTGTCGAGCGGGGCGCGGAACATCCCCTTGGGCCTCCAAGCCACTTCCTTGGGCAGGTAGCGCTCGCACAACAAGCGAAGGATGTATTTGTCTTGAAAGCCCCTCATCTTCCAGCGCGGATCGATTCGCGCCAGGAAGGCGAAGACGTCCTCATCGAGAAACGGATAGCGCGTTTCAACCGACGAATTCATTGCGACCCGGTCGCCTTTGAGGCTGAGCAAGTGGCCGGCAAGGTGGATTCGGCCCGCCCAGTACAAACCCCGATTGAGCGGCGACCAGCGGTTCAGACGCTCGAGGTTCGGCTCCAATGCGAGGTAAGGATTGTGGTCGGCCAGCGCCTCCTGGACGCCGGGGCTGAGAAAGCGGAAGCGGGAAATCGTCATGACGCTGTAGATGTCGTGGAAAGCGGAGTGGTCGCCCAGCGATAAGCGAATGTCGCGGATGTGGCGCTTGGCATCGGGTGAGGCGCCGACGAGGCGGTACAACATGCGGCGGACGGCGTGCCCCATCCCGGGGATGATGTCGAAGAATCCGAAGAGGCGGTGGAATTTGTACCACGCATAGCCGGCCAACCATTCGTCGGACCCTTCGCCGGTCAGGGCCACTTTGTAGCCGCGGCGATGCACTTCGCGGGCCAGACGCAACATCGCCGTACACGACGTGTCAATCACCGGCGCTTCCGTGGCTCGTATCAGTTCGGGGTAGGTGTTCAGAACTTCTTCGTCACCGACCGGGACCACGACCGGCGCCGAACCGATGTGCCGCGAGACAACGGCGGCCTGGCTGGTTTCGTCCAGGTGAGGCGTCTTGATCTGGATCGTGAAGGTTGGGATCGGCTCGCCGCGGATTTTCGCGGCCATGGCGGCTACGATACTGGAGTCGATACCGCCGGAGAGGTACGAGACCACCGGCACGTCGGCGCGGAGCCGGCGTTCGACGGCGGCGAGCATGACGCGCTCAAATTCGTCCACGAAACGTTGCGGGTCGCTGCTGCGCTCCTCCTGACCCTGGTCGGGAAAATCGATGGCCCAGTAGACCCGCGGTTGGAGACGCGGGGGCGGTCCCTCGCCGAGGTCGATGCTCAAGTAATGTCCCGGTTGCAGCAGTTGGATGCCGGCGAAGCACGTCGACGGCCCGGGCACGGCAAAGAAGTGGAAAACTTGATCGATGCCTTTGAGGTCGGGGACCGCCGCCACCATGCCCGAAGCGAGCAACGCCTTGATTTCCGAAGCGAACAAGAGCCAGTCGCCCTCGGCGGACGATTGGCGCGTCCAATACAGGGGACAGATGCCGAAGCGATCGCGGCCCAAGACCAACCGGCGACGGTTCTGGTCCCAGACGGCCAGCGCAAACTGACCGCGGAGGTGGGTGAACAAGTTCTCTTGATGATCTTCCCAGAGATGGGGGATCAACTCCGTATCGCAATGGGTGGCGAAGCGATGGCCTTTGGCCTGGAGGGCGGCCTTAACTTCGGGGTAGTCAAAGAATTCGCCGTTGAACACGGCGACGACGCTGCCGTCTTCGTTGGTGATCGGCTGTTTGCCGTCGTCCAAACCGATGATGCTGAGGCGGCGATTGGCCAAACCCATCCCCGATTCTTCGAAGTAGCCATCGTCGTCGGGGCCGCGGTGGACGATGGCGTCGGCCATGCGGCGCAAGGCGCCCGGCGGAACCATTTGATGACCGGAGAGATCGACGATGCCGGCAATGCCACACATAACACTCCTCGTTGGCCAGGCCTCAGCGGCCACGGCTTAAAGTGACAGGCCGTTGACAGCAGGGCAAGCCCACTATAACAGATTTTAGGAACTATGTCGACGACTTCCGTGGCGCTTTGGGCGATCTGCCAGGGAATTGTCCGTTTATGACGGTCCCAACAATTCCAGCGGTTGCCCGGCGAGCACCAGGGGAGGATGGCCTCGGCCGAGTTGGTCGCTTTCCCAATTTCCGAGTACCGTCTCCCACGGCAACGGCATACGGCCAAAGACGACGCGTTGGGCCGACAGGATGGGCCAGGCGGCCAGACCCGGGCCGTCGAGTAAGTCAGGACGCAAGTCGTCGTCGAAGCTGTCCAACGTGTAGTGGGCAGTCGACGGGCCTTGCCGGAGCGTGACACCGGATTCGGTCCAGTCAATCGCTTCCACGGCCTGGGGGAAGCCAGTCTGAAAAAGCTCCCACACGACATGCACTCCCGCGAGCTTGTAGAACTGCGCCATGGCAGTGGTGAGAGCGCGCCGCTGTTCCGACGAGATCCGGGATAGCCAGCCGCGTTCGGCAATGCGGGCCGTCAGCCAGCCGGCATGGTCGCTCAGGTCGAGGACAAGCGCTTGGGTATGATCGGCGAGGTTAATGAGAAAACGAATGCGTTGATTGGCCAGTTGGGTTGGCTGAATGTTGAATTGGAGGCCGCGCCAACTCGCGGCGAAGCGCAACGGCGCAATCAATTCATTTTTGACGAAGCGATCCAGGCGCTGGGCAATCTGGTCGAGCCGCTGCTGGTAGTAGCGCGTCTCGTAAAAGTCGCCGGTCTCGGCAGCACGGCGGGCGGCCCGGCGCAGTTTGCCATAGAGTTTGGGAATTGCCCCGGAATGGAAGCCGGGATGGAGCAGGCCCACGATGGTCTCACCGTGTTCGCCAATGAGGGCGGCGTGGAGGTGGGGACGGCGATTGGCGCGGTACAGACTCCAGTTTTCCTTCAACTCCCAAACTAAGAAACCAAACGCATCAGGTAGGAAAAAGGTCGTGATCCACGAAAAGACTTTGGCGACCAGCGCGCCCGTGATCGGAAACAAGGCCTCCTGCATGGCATGGTTGAACAGCGGAAGAAAAGGGAGCATGATCTTGGTCGCGACACTAGCGATCGGCAGCTTGAGCGGGTTGAGGCACGGTTCGATGAGGACGATGAGATAGAAACGGCCGACGTACGAGATGGGAAGCCACAGCAGGTTTAACACGGCGCGCATCGCCAGGGACGGCCATTGCTCGCCGCTGCGGAAGCGCAACCATTCGTCGACAGTAAAAAGGATCGTCTCCAGTAAGTGCAAGATTTGCCGAAACAGGGCCATAATGAAGCGAAACAGCCCGGGCAAGAGGCCGGCGCGAATGAGATGGGCGAGGTCGACAATGACCTGGGCAACGACGCGGCCGGCCGCATAAACCAACCGTGTGTGCAAGGCCAAGGCCAGCACCCCGAAGGCCAGTGCCACCGCGCCCCACGTCGTCAGCAATTCGGGCGCGAGCAGCCACAACAGCAGCACTGCCACCAGCGGTTGCAAGACGTACCAGAAAAACAACTGAAACGTCCAGCTCGCGACGACCCGCTGCACGAGGGGATGCCGGATCAAGCTGACCGGCCAGTCAATAAACACCACGCGCAACGGCCCCCAGCACCAAACGAGACGACGCCAGATTTCCTCGCGGAATCGCTGGTGGTGAATCAGGGCCGCCAGGAACCCAGCGAGGACAAGCACCACCGTCAAACGACCGCCCAGAGGCAGCAACGGCGCCGGCGGAACCGCGAGGTCGTCCGCCACCAAAGCCGCCGGACCACCCGCTACCACGGCGACGGCAACTTGGCCCCGCACGGCGGGACGAAACCAATCAATCACGATTTCCAGCAACACTCCCAGAATGAAAGCGCCCAGCAACGGCGCGCTCAACCACAGCGTCAGCAGGCGTCCGAGTTGCGTGCCGAAATTCAACGATGTCAGGCGTTCCAGGATGCGCAGGTAGACTTCGCTGGGGCGATACACGCCGTCGAGCAGGTTGCCGAGCCGGCGGTCCAGGCGCAAGAGGGGATCGCCTCGGATGAAGTCTTGCGGATCGGCGAGGTCGGGCAGCTTGAGGTGGTTATGGGCGATCACGTCGCGTAGCTCGCCGAAGGTGAAAAAACCGTTGGCGACGATGAGATCGAGCAATTCTTCGGTCATCGACTCGAAGGCGGCGTGTTCCGGCGCAAAACGCGGGCGAAGCCCGACGTCGTGAAACGCCGTGACCAGAATCGGCCGAAAGCGCTCGCGCAGCCGCTCTTCACAGCGCTGCAAGCGTCCGTTGAATAAACGGCCCAGGCGTGTGCGGTCGGCATCCGAAAGACGTGCTGCCGGAATGCGCTGGGCGGCCCGGCGCAAATGATGCGTGATCCGCACGAGACGTTGGCTCGGCAACGGTCGGCGAATCGGTCGGTGCCCCGCCGTTAAGGCCCACTCCACGAGGTCCAAGGCATAAATTTCCTGTTCGTTGTCGACGCAGATCGTCTGCATGTCGCGCAGCAAAGCTGCTTCGACCGGCCGCGCTCCTTGGTCGGCCCGGTCCAACAAGATCGTCAGCATCGCTTCCCATTCGGGCAGATCGCGATCGGGAATTTCCAAAGCGGGTTGCAGCCGCGGCAACAGGCGGCGCAACGCCGCCACCGATTCTTCGCGCGTCGATTCGCCCCGGTCCGACGGCGCCACGCGGGCCGCCTTGCGATACAGGATCATGGCCCCGACGAGGTTGCCGGCCTTTTCGGATTCTGCCGCTTGGGCCAACAGCCGCCAGTAGTATTGGTTGGCTTCGTCTTTCAAATGCCGGCTCGCCACGGCAGGATCGGCGGCGCCCGTCAGGCGCGTCGCGGCGAATAAGGCGGCGCCATCGACATCGCGGCGCAGCAATGCGTCGACGTGGGCCAGGTTCTCCACGCGCGGAAAAATGTTGCGCAGCAGCGCCGGTGCAAACAGGCGATACTCGAGATAGGTTGCGGCGAATTCCACGTAGGTAGCCCGAGCGTCAGCCTTGGCCGGCAAGAGGCGGTCGTGAATCAGGATGTGCCGCAGTTCCGTACTGTCGCCGCCGGAAGCCTCAAGCAGGCGTTGTTGACATTCCGCGTCGCTGAGCGGCGCTGCTTCCAAGACCGCGTGGACGCGGGCATGGAACAGCAAGCGCCAGTATTTGAGCAACAACGTGCCGGTCGGTTGGCTTAATTCGTCGCGAGTCGGGCGAATCAACAAATGAACCGGATCGGGCAACAGTTCGCCGGCCGGCAAATCGAGTTCATCCTGCTCGACATACCGGAAGAGCATTTCCCGCGGTGCCACGCACGATGTAGGATGCGGGGCCGACCACGGAAAGGCGGGCAGTCCGAACTTTTCCTTAAGAACCTTATCGAGCACCTGCGGTGAAACCAATACCGCCGCCGGGTCGATCCGCCGCAGCAGTTCTTGCAAATCGGTGGCGCGCATTACGGGTCCTGAAATGACGATCGCTGGGGCGACCGGGCTTGTGTCAAAGTATCGCTGCGGCCGGTCGGTGGATATGGAAATCCGGTCCCGCGACGGTGCGATACCATTCCAGCGCGAGACGCACGCCCTCGGCAATCGACGTCCGCGGCCGCCACCCCAAGTCGCGCACCGCCTTGGCGATGCTGTACTGGGTGCGCCGGCCGACTAAATACACGATGAAGCGCGTGATGGTCGGCGGCTCGCGGCGCCGCAGCAGCTTCGCGATGGCCTCCTTGCAAAACGCAAAGCGCATGGCCAGACCAAAGGGCACGCGGCGCTGGATGCGCGGCAAGCCCAGGGCGTCGGTCAGGGTGTTGAGCAGATCGCGCTGGGTGATTTCGCCCTCGCTGCACAGGTTGTACGCTTGGCCGACCGCCCCGGGATGCTGGGCGGCGGCAATGGTACCGGCAGCCACGTCGCCGGCGTGAATGATGTTGAGCACGTTGTCTCCCCGTCCGATGATCGGCACGCGGCGGGCCAATAGGGCCGGCACCAGCTTGGGAATCGTCGTGCGGTCGCGAGCACCGTAAATCCAACTCGGCCGCACGATGACCGTTTGCGGATAGCTCCGGGCGATTTCTTCGGCCAGGATCTTCGCACGAGGATAATAGTCCCACAGCCAAAGGTTCTGGCCAAGCGGTGCGTCTTCGGTCACACACTCCCCCGGCAAGAATCGGGGATGCCCGTAGACGGAAATCGAGCTGACGTGAACGAGACGCGGCTTTCCGGCAGCCCGGCACGCTGCCACGACGTTGCTCACGGTCGCGATCGTTTCCCGCTCGAAGGCCGACCATGGTCCCCAATTGCCCACGCGGGCGGCACAGTGGTACACGACACTCGCGCCGCGGATGGCACGTTCCAGCGACGAACGATCGTGCAGATCGCCGGGGACGATCTCCACACCGAGTTGGCGCAGGAATCCGCCGTCGCTTCCCGGCCGAACCAAGGCCCGCACCGCTTTGCCCGCCGCTCGTAAGTGCTCGGCAATGTGGCTGCCGACTAAACCCGTGGCGCCTGTAATCAGTTGAAGGTCGTGATCCATGTTTTTCGGCCGGATCTGGCTCGTCGGAGTCGGATGAGGCCGTCCCGGCTTATATCTTATGACTCCAGGGAAACTCCGCAGGGAAGGAAGCAGGGGTACGTCAGGCACGCGGCCTCGAGCGGCACCGATCGGCCGACGATGCCACCGCGATGGTTGCCGTGCCCCGGGCGGTGGCGGTCTGGTCGTCGTTGCAAGGAATCTGGCTCACGTCCGAAGCCTTGGGCTTCGTTGTGGCCGCGAGGGAGTTGCCGCCGCAGATGCCTAAGGGCGAAGGCAAATGGCGCACCAGGCCCGACACTGCGGATTCCCTCGGCCCGAACGCGGAAAAGGCGGCCTACCCTCGCCGCTACGAGTCGAGAGCCTGTGAGAGCCAAGCGATGTCGTTTCAACCGCGCTACATTCCCCAACCTTACCAAGACGCCCCCGACGCCGGCCGTGTCATCCTGCGCGACGGCACGACCGCGCAACTTCGACCCGCAACGCCGGCCGACCTCCCGGCTTTGCAAGCGTTTTTCGAACGATTGTCGTTGGAATCGCGTTGGCGACGATTCTCTTCGCTGTCGCTGCCGCAACCGGAATTGCTCGCGGCACTGTGCGACAGCTCACGGCCGCGCGAGAAGCTGTCCTTGCTGGTGTGGCGGGCGGCACCCGACGGCACGGCGGCGGCGCGGATCGTGGCGATCGGATCCTACGTGGCCAAGGACGCGACCACGGCGGAGGTGTCGTTCGCCGTCGACGACGCTTTCCAAGGCAAAGGTTTAGGGACGCTCTTACTCGAACGGCTGGCGCTGCTGGCCGCTCGCCACGGGTTCACGCGCTTCTGGGCCGTCACCCATGCCGACAACCGCGCCATGCAGGAGGTGTTTCGCGAGTCGGGCTTTGCCTTGACGGAGCGCTGGGAACAAGGCGAGCTGGAGGTCGATCTGTCTGTGCTGCCCAGCGCGGCCAGCGTCGCCAAGCTGGAGATGCGGGATCGCGTGGCCACGGCGGTGTCGTTGCGGCCGTTTTTCCATCCGCGGGCCGTCGCCGTGATCGGGGCCTCGCGCGATCCGGCCAGCATCGGCCATCGGATTGTCGATGTCTTGAAGAGCAACAGGTTTCAAGGTCCGATCTATCCGATCAATCCCAAAGCGGCGGAAATCGCCGGGCTGCCGGCGTATGCGTCTCTCCGGGCGGCGCCGCGGCCGATCGATTTGGCGATTGTCGCCGTGCCGCGCGACGTTGTGCTCGATGTGGTTGATGAGTGTGCCGCCGTGGGCGTTCGCGGCCTGGTCGTCATCACCGCCGGCTTCGCAGAGGTCGGTGGCGAAGGCCGGGAGTTGCAGCAACGGCTGGTGGAGCGGGTCCGCGGCCACGGCCTGCGCCTAGTTGGCCCCAATTGCATGGGCCTGCTCAACGCCGATCCGGCGGTGAGCCTGAATGCGTCCTTCGCGCCGGTGTTTCCGCCGGCCGGCCGCGTGGCGATGTCGTCGCAAAGCGGTGCGCTGGGGCTGGCGATCCTATCGGCCGCCAAACGCTTCCAATTGGGCCTTTCGACCTTCGTCAGCGTGGGCAACAAAGCCGATGTCTCCGGCAACGATTTGCTTCAGTATTGGGAGGAAGACCCGGCCACCGACGTGATTTTGCTCTATCTCGAATCGTTCGGCAATCCACGCCGATTCGCGCGCATCGCGCGGCGCGTCAGCCAGCGCAAACCGATTGTGGCGCTCAAAAGCGGTCGAACCAAAGCGGGCGGCCGGGCGGCCGGTTCGCACACCGCGGCGCTGGCCACCAGCGACGCCACCGTCGATGCACTTTTTCAACAGACCGGAGTGATCCGCGCTGACACCATTGAAGAGATGTTCGACCTCGCACTGACGCTGGGCAACCAGCCGTTGCCCGCGGGGAAACGAGTCGGCATTATCACGAACGCGGGCGGTCCCGGCATTTTGTGCGCCGGCGTCTGCGAGGCCAGCGGCCTGACGCTGCCCGAGTTTTCGCCGGCCACCCGAGCCAAACTGGCGACGTTTCTGCCTGCGGCGGCCGGCACGGCCAATCCCGTCGACCTGATCGCCTCGGCTGCGCCCGACCATTTTCGTCAAGCGATTAACACCGTCTTGTCCAGCGGCGAGATCGACGCCTTGATCGTAATTTACATTCCCGTCGGCCTGGTCGATACACCGGCGATCACGGCGGCGGTCGGCGCTGGCATCAAGGAAGCGCGAACTACCGGGACGGCCACCGGGCCGGTGTTGATGTGCCTGATGGAAGAGCACGGCCGCGGCAAGATCTCTCTCAACGGAGAAGCGGTCCCCTCGTTCGCCTTTCCGGAGGCACCGGCACGGGCGCTGGCCAAGGTCGCAGCGTACGCCGACTGGCGCCGGCGGCCGTCGGGGATCATTCCCGACTTCGACAACCTCGACCTTGCCGCAGCGCGGCGGGTCTGCACCCAAGCGGCCGCTGCCGGACCGAACTGGTTGTCCGCCGAGGAAACGGCAGCGGTGCTCCATGCCTTGAACTTGCCGCTAGTACCCTCGATTTTCGCTACGACAGCAGAAGAGGCGGTCGCCGCCGCTGAACGCCTCGGCTATCCGGTCGCCGTCAAGTTGGCGTCGCGCACGCTCGTCCACAAGACCGAGGTGGAGGGAGTCAAGCTGAAGCTGAACGACGCCACGGCCGTGCGGGCGGCGTTCGCCGCCATTCGCGCCCGCTTGGAGCAGACGAACCAACTGGCAGCGATGGAGGGCGTCGTCGTTCAACCCATGTTGTTCGGCGGCGTGGAGTTGATGGTCGGCGTGGCCCACGATCCCTTGTTCGGCCCCGTGATCGCCTTCGGGTTGGGAGGCATCCACGTTGAGGTGCTCGGCGATGTCTGTTTCCGCGTCACCCCCTTGACCGACCGCGACGCCGCCGACATGGTGCGGTCGATCCGCGGTCATCGCCTGTTGGAGGGGTATCGCGGCCATCCGGCGGCGGACGTTGCCGCGGTGGAGGAGTTGTTGCTTCGCGTCTCTCGGTTGGTGGAGGAGATCCCGGAGATCAGCGATCTGGATTTGAACCCCGTATTCGCCATGCCCCCGGGCCAAGGGTGTAAGATCGTGGACGCCAGGATTCGGGTCACCACGACCTGACGAGGTCCACGCCGAAACGGCAGCGGTGACTCTCGGCAGGTGTCCTGCTTTGGTTTTCTGACGGGGGCATTGTTTGGGGCGCTGTCGTTGTCGCGTCTCCTATTCAGTCGCCGCCACCTGTTGGGCCTGTTCGAAGGGTCGGCGGCGAATCGCGACGTCGCGGTCGTCGCCACTTGGTTGCGGGCGGTGCCAGCCGTAGTGTAATTCTTAGCAGCCTGCTGGCGGCACGGTTCGCCCTAGGATCGAGGAGACTAGCCATGTTCCGTTCCTTACTCGTGCCGCTGGACGGCTCAAGTTTTGGAGAGCAGGCCCTCCCCTTGGCTGAATTGCTGGCACGTCAATCCGGCGCAGCCCTGGCGCTGGTTCACGCTCACGAACCGCTCGACGTTTATATTGGCACCGCGCTGGCAGGGGAATTAGAGGAGGAAGCTCGCCAACGGAAGTTGGCCTATCTTGAGAAGGTTGCCGCCAAGATCAAAGGGGCCGTGACCGGTGAAATAAAAACGACGGTGGTAGTCGGAGCACCGGCCCAAGCCCTGCGCGAATACGTGGAGGCCAACGGCATCGACCTGATCGTGATGACAACCCACGGCCGAGGCGCCTTCAACCGATTCTGGCTCGGCAGCGTCGCCGACGATCTGATGCGGCACGTAGCCGTCCCGCTGCTGCTGGTTCGGCCGCGCGATACGACGGTACCGCCTGGCTCGGCGCCCGCCATTCGCAGCATCCTCGTTCCTCTCGACGGTTCAGCGCTGGCGGAGAAAGTATTGGGGCCTGCCGGCGATTTGGCGCATTTGACGGGTGCCGCGATTACGCTCATTCGCGTCACGGAACCGGTCGCGGACGTCGATGAGACCGCGGGGCACACGATGCTTTTCAGTGCTTCGCTTCACGCCGAGATAACGACGGTTCGCAAGCGGCAGGCAGCCGAGGCCGAAGCCTATCTCGAAGCGGCGGCGCAGCGGCTGCGGGCCGTCGTGCCTGACGTTCGTTGGCGTCTGGTGCAGGCCTGGAATCCTGCCAGCGCGATTCTCGACGACGCCAAGGCGCATGGCGCCGACGTTATCGCCTTGGCAACTCACGGGCAAGGCGGTCTGGTTCGCCTGCTGATCGGCAGTGTCGCGGACAAGGTAGTACGTGGTGCGGAAGCGCTGGTTCTCGTGTATCGTCCTGGCAACGATTCGTTACAGGAGTCCAGGTAAAGGGAGCAAGTATGAAACGCATGCTGGTGCCGATGGTCGTGGTAAGTGTTTTGGCGGGGGCAGGCCACGGAGTCGTCGGTGGCGAAAATGCCAAGACCGTCCATCTCTTCAACGGCAAAGACCTGACCGGCTGGAAGTTGAAGGGGGACGCCAAGCGCAGCCAGTGGCAAGTCGGCTTCGCGGAGATCGACGTCAAGACGCCTAGCCAATTGCTGCTGGTGCCCAGCGCCTCCGAGAGCGGACTACGCCAACTCATCAATCTCAAGACCGGCGTCGACATCTATTCCGAAGAGAAATTCGGCGACTGCATCATCGACTTGGAAGTGATGGTGCCCAAGGGATCCAACTCTGGCATCTACGTGATGGGGGAATACGAAGTGCAAATCCTGGACAGCTTCGGCCGCGCCAAGGTCGGTCCGGGCGACATGGGGGGCCTGTATGGCGCCGCGGCGCCGCGAGTCAACGCATGCAAGAAACCCGGTGAATGGCAACGATTTGTCATCGACTTTCAGGCGCCGCGTTTCGCCGACGGCAAAAAGACGGCGAATGCCAAATTCCTGAAGGTGGCGCTCAACGGCGAAGTGATTCATGAAAACGTCGAGATGAAAGGTCCCACGCCGTCGGGGCTGACCGGCAAGGAAGCGGCGACGGGGCCGCTGATGTTTCAGGGCGACCACGGCCCGGTGGCGTTTCGCAACATTC
>JANWVS010000300.1 GCA_025056835.1 Gemmataceae bacterium
GCCGCTGATTTGAGTGACGCTCACCATGATCACCACGGCGGGCATGCGGCGGGGAACTGGTTTTTTAGCATGCTCTCGGTCCGCACTGTGTCCGCCGCGGCAGCTTTTTTTGGCCTCAGTGGCTTGGCTGCCCGGCACGGTGAACTCGAAGACGTACCGACCTTGGCCATCGCCATCGCCGCGGGAGCCATCGCGTTTTTCGTCGTCGGTTGGTTGATGAGCTTTATGCACAAGCTGAACGTGGATGGCACCGTTCGCATCGAGCGCGCAATTGGCTGTCGCGGGAACGTCTATTTGACCATTCCCGGCGCCAAGGCCGGTGCGGGCAAAGTGCATGTGAACGTACTCAACCGCACTATGGAATACCAGGCCGTGACCCAACACGCCACGCTGACGGTCGGCACGCCGATCGTGGTCGTTGCCGTGGTCGGGCCGGATAAGGTGGAAGTGATCCCAGCCAATAGCGACGCGGGCTCCTAATGGCTGCGGAGCCGGATTCACGGGAGACAAACAACGTTAACCTGATTGCACGTGAGGATGATCGCCATGTTTCACGCCCTTTTCGCTCAAATGTCGCAGATGTCGACAAACTCATGGCCGCTGGTGTGGCTGATCGTACTGACCGTGATATTCTTCCTCACGGTCGTGTTGATGATGGCGTCGCGCTATAAGCGTTGTCCGAGCAACCGCATCTTGGTGATCTTTGGCAAGTTTACCGGAAGTCCGACAGGGACGCGCTGCTTGCACGGCGGCGCCCGGTTCGTATTGCCGCTCGTTCAGGATTACGCCTATCTCAATTTGGAGCCGATCCAGATCGAGATTCCGTTGAAAGGCGCGTTGTCGATGGAAAACATCCGCGTCAACGTGCCGAGCGTGTTCACCGTGGCCATCGGCACCGATCCGGAAACGATGCAAAATGCCGCCATTCGCCTGTTGGGGCTTAGCGTCCACGACATCAAGCAGCAGGCGGGGGACATCATCTTCGGCCAATTGCGCCAAGTGATTGCCTCGATGGGCATTGAGGACATCAATCGCGATCGCGACAAGTTCTTGCACAATATCCAAACGTCGCTGGAGCCGGAGTTGAAGAAGATCGGTCTGGTGCTGATAAACGTCAACATCACCGACATCACCGATGAATCGGGCTATATCGAGGCCATCGGCCGCAAGGCGGCGTCGCAAGCGGTGCAGCAGGCGGCAGTCGACGTGGCCCAACAAGAAAAGATGGGGCAGATCGGCGTCGCCGAGGCTGAGCGGGAAAAGTCGATCCAGGTGGCCAACGCTACCAAGTTGCGCGAGATCGGCACCCGTGAGGCTATTCGCGATCAGGCAGTGAGAATCGCTCAGTTGAACAAGGAGCAAAAAGTCGGCGAAGAAACCGCCGCCCTGGAACGGGAAGCGCAGATCAAAGAGGCCCAGCGGCAGCAAGCGGTGCGCATCGCCGAGCTGGATCGCGACCAGAAAGTCGGTGAGCAGACGGCGGCCTTTGAACGCGAGGCCCAAATCAAGGATGCCGAACGGAAGATGCGTATCGCCTTGGCCGAGGCCAACGCGAAGGCGATCGCCGGTGAAGCCGCTGCCCAAGCGCAAATCGCCGCGGCCCAAGCGAATTTACAGGTCAAGCAAGCCGAAGCCTATCAACTGGGTGAGACCAGCAAGCGGACCGCAGAAGCAGCCGTGCAAGAAGCCCAGCACCGGGCCTTGGCCAAGGCGGCACTGGCCCAAGCCGAGCGCGTCGAGGCCGAACGCCGCGCCGCCGTGGAGGCTCCGGCCAGGGCCGAAAAAGCCAAGGTGATCGTCGAGGCTGAAGCCGAGGCGGAGAAGCGGCGCATCGAAGCAGAAGGCCAGGCCGCGGCAATTTTCGCCAAACTGGATGCCGAGGCTCGCGGTCAGTTCGAGTTACTTGCTAAGAAAGGCGAGGGCCTCAAGCGCATTATCGAAGCGTGCGGCGGCGCCCAACAGGCCTTCCAGCTGCTGATGCTCGAACACCTCGATGTTCTGGCCCAAACGGCGGCGACCGCCATCTCCAATATCAAGTTCGACAAAGTGGTCGTTTGGGAAAACGGCGGCAACGGCAACGGCCAAAGTGCCACCGCCAGCTTCTTGCAAAACCTGGCCCGCACCTTACCGCCGATGATGCAGGTCCTCAAGGATGTCGGTGGTGTGGAATTGCCGGAGTACATCGCGCGGTTCGCCGATGCCAAGGCCAAAGTGGCGCCCGGTCCCGCCACCACCACCGTCGCAGTAACTGCCCCTTGATCCCACTGAGCGAACCAAACCCACGCCGGCAGGACCTGGAGCCATCGAATTAAAGGTGAGCGCCCAGCAATGGCGATCATCGCCGGCGTGGGCTTCTTGAGCTGCACGGCTTCGACCCGCGGCCGCCCGCCCGGTTGTTGTAGCGTGCCCGGCGGCGCGGCGGCGCCGCGAGGCTGCACGTCTGCTGCGGAGCAGCCTCGATTTCCGAGCACACGGGTCGTGTGGGAATCGTTAAAATTCAATCAAACTGAACACCTCACGGGGCCGCAGGCGCTCGCGGCCCTTGAGGAACGTCAATTCGACGAGCACCGCGCAGCCGGCGACATTGCCTCCGGCTTGCTCGATCAGATCGCACGCGGCCGCCAAGGTGCCGCCGGTGGCCAACAGATCGTCGATCAGCAACACGTTGGCGCCGGCATGGAAGCCGTCGATGTGAACGTGCAACTCGGCGCTGCCGTATTCCAGGTCGTACTGCTTTTTGTGCGTCGTGTACGGCAGCTTTCCCGGCTTGCGCAAGGGAACGAGCGGCTTCCACATCAGATAAGCCAAGGGAGCGGCAAACAAGAAACCGCGGGCCTCGGCGGCGGCGATGGCGTCGATGCGTTGGCCCTGATAATGTTCCAACATGCGGCCGATCGCTTCGTGAAAAGCATTCGGATTGGCCAGAAGCGGCGTGATGTCTTTGAACACGATGCCCGGTTTGGGAAAATCAGGCACGTCGCGGATGAAGGCTGCTAGGTTCATCGAGGTCCCTCGCAGTATGCTACCTTGACAAGCCTAAGCACTTTGCCTCCGCCGGGCAATGTCTGCCTGGTGCGAGTCGACGAAACCGCCGGGCGCGGCGCCCGCATATTTGCCCGACGCTCCCGGTTGTGCCGTCCTTGGGCCGGGCACATCGTTGGGATCGTCGCTGACGCGCCAGACCTGGCCGTTGCGCCAGTACAGACGCCGTTGTTCGTCAAGGCTGAGGGGCCTGGCGCCGATGCGGCCAAAGACGGCAATTTGGTTGCCGCTCTCATCGATGGCCCGGTCGCGGTCCAACGCCCGGCCGACGCTGACGGCGTGGCCGCCCTCGGGAATCGGATAGGTGGCAATCAAGAACGGCGTCGGCCGCGGGCTGAAGCCGTGGTTGCCCGGCGTTTCCGGCGAGGTCAATTGCACGACGCGCAGACCGTTGTGCCCGTCGGCGAGATAGGCGAATTCGCTGGTGTAGGTGATGCCGAGCTTGACGTCGTGGAGGTCGTTGATCCTTCCGTCGGCGTTGTAGATCTGGTCGAGCTTGGGCTCGCGCGGTTTGGTAATGTCGAGAATGACCAGCCCTTGCTTGCCGGCGGCGACGTAGGCGTAGGTTCGTGCCAGATAGATGTTGCGCGCATCGGCTAGCGGAAACGCGCCGGCAGGCGTCGGCTGGGCCGGATCAGTGATGTCTAGCACTTTGATTCCTTCCGCGTCGCAGACGAAGGCGTAGCGGAATTGAGCCTGCACGACCCGCGGCTGGTGCACGGCCGGAGCGCCGACGATACTGGTCACGAACGGCCGGGTCGGCTCCTCGATGCAGACGACCACCAGCCCTGCATCACAGCAAACGTAAGCGAAGTTGCCAATGATGTTCACGTTTCTGGCGCCGCGAAGCAGCCCGTCGGGATTGAATGTCACCGCCCGGCGGAGGAAGTTATTGTCCGGGTTGCCGTCGATGGTCGTGCCGGCGCCGATCAGGATCAACCCCTCCACAAGGTCGGCCACGTAGAGGTAGCCGTAGAGCGGGTGAACTTTCGGCTCTTTGTTGTCGGGATGCTGTTTTCGAGTCGGGT
>JANWVS010000301.1 GCA_025056835.1 Gemmataceae bacterium
CGACAACAAAATCTACCAGTTCAACTACGAAGCCACCAAGCTGGCGCTGGCCCGCGCCATGAAAGGGGAGCCGAAGATCGAAGAAATCACGGCCAACAAGGACAAGGTCAAGCATCCGTTTTCGCCGCGATAACGGCCGCGGCGACGTCGCGGGGCGGCCGCGGCGGCGACTTGCGAAGTTGGCGACGACTTGGGCAGTCGCCGCAGCCGAGTCGGAAAGGTCGCCCCGTCCTTCGCCACTTCCAACGCTTTTTTCGCCATGGCACTTCTCAGCCGCATTTACTACAACGCCGTCTTCGGCGGACTCGGCGGGCTGCTGGGCTGGATGCTCTTCGGCGTGGTGGGGGCCAAGAACCCCTCGGAGAGCGAGCGCGTCGTCTGGTTCCTGACGCCCAACGACCTCAACATGCTGTTGGGCGGCGCCGTCATCGGGGCATTGATCGGCTATTTCGTGGTCAGCGTCGAGGCGATCCGCGACCTGTCGCTATTGAAATTTGCCAGGCTGGCGACCTATGGCGCGGCCTTGGGGAGCTTCGGCGGCGCCTTGGGCATGTACCTGGGAGACAAGCTGAATTACCTGATCGTCGGCGTCGGCCTGACGGGGGGAGCGGCGCCGTTGCTGCTGGTGATGTTGGCCCGCGGCTTGGGGTGGACTATGCTCGGCGTGGCCATCGGCATGAGCGAAGGGTTTGCCGCCCGGTCGCTGGGCAAATTCAGCTACGGCACGATCGGCGGGGCGATCGGCGGCTTCGTCGGCGGGGCGTTATTCATGTATTTTTACGAGTCGGCGCGGCGCAGCGGCGACGGTGCGGCGCTGTGGCAAGCGGTCGGCCTGGTGATCTTGGGAGCGTGCATCGGCTCGCTGTCGGCCCTGGTGCAAGGGGTGTTCCAGCCGGCGTGCGTGCGCGTGCTGCGCGGCTGGCAAGAGGGACGAGAGTATCCGCTGGATAAACCGCAAAACCTCCTGGGCCGGGCCGAGCATGCCGACATCCCCTTGTTCCGCGATATGAAGGTCGAGAAGCAACACGCCTACATTCGGCAGCAGGATGGGCAGTATTGGTTCGTCAACAACCACGCCCCGCCGGAACAGACGTTGGTCAACGATCGACCGGTCAGCGCGGCGGTGGTTCTCAACGACGGCGATCGGATTCAATTAGGCAACGTCGTGCTGCGTTTTCATCTGCGGGCGGCGCGGCCGCGGGCACGCTGGAAAAAGCCGCTGCCGTCATAAGATAAGCGCCATGCCGACCGTGGTCTGTCCCCGATGCCGCCGCGCCAATCCCGACGGGGCACGATACTGCTATTTCGACGGCGTGACCTTGCAAGTCGGCGTGGCAGGGGCGCCGCCGCCGCTGGCCCGTGAATTCACCTTTCCCAGCGGGCGGCGTTGCCGGTCGTTTGAAGAGTTGGCGCAAGCTTGTCTCGACGAATGGGCGGCGGCGCGACAGCTGCTCGTGCAAGGAGCCTTGGGACGGTACTTGGAATCCCTGGGCCGGCACGACCTGGCGCAAGCGGCGCACGAGGCGATTGCCCAAGGCGACCCGGACATCGCTCTGACCCGTTTTGTCAACGCTTTGCCGGTGATGCGGCCGCCCGCGACCAAAATCGACATCCATCCGCGGCGGGCGGCGTTGGGACAACTGTTGGCCGGCGAACAACGCAACCTCCAGCTGGTCATCGCCAACCAGGGGCAAGGAACCCTCCAGGGCACCGTCCGCGTCGGCGACGGGGCCACCTGGTTGCGGCTGCCGGGCGGCGAGCGCCACTGTTCCGTGCACGCGCCGCGCGAACAGCGCCTCGACGTCGTCGTGGACACGAAAGGCTTGGCGGCGGCGCAGGGCTACGACGGCAAACTCACGGTCGTGACCAACGGCGGCATTGTCGAAGTGCCGATCGGCTTCGTCGTTGTCCCCCAACCTTATCCCTCTGGACCATTTCAAGGAGTGCGGACGCAACGCGAACTGGCCGAGCGCATGAAGGCCCAGCCCAAGGCCGCGGTGCCGATCCTGGAAAGCGGCGAGGTGATGCGGTGGTTCGCCGCCAACGGCTGGAAGTATCCGGTCGTCGGAACGCCGGCCAAGGGGGTGGCCGGGGTGCAGCAGTTTTTCGAGGCGATGGGGCTGTCCAAGCCGCCGCAGGTGCAGTTGTCGCAAACCCAGGTCCGGTTCACCGTGCCCTATCCGCAAACGCTGAAGTTCCAGGTGACGTTGCAGACCACGTCGCGCAAGTGGGTTTACGGTCAGGCGAGCAGCGACGCGCCGTGGCTGAAGGTCTTGACGCCGCAGGTGGCCGGTCCGCAAAAGGCGGCGCTGAGCCTGGAAATCGACACCCGCGCCCTGCCGGGCCCGCAAGCGCAGGGGGTCGTGAGCGTCACCGCCAACGCCGGACAGAAACTGGAACTGCGGGTGCAGGTCGAGGCCACGGGGATGCGGTCGTGGTCGGGCGGTGCGGCGCCGGCGTGGCTGCGGTCGGTGGTGGCGGTGTCGCTGGCGTTTTTCTGGTTGCGCCTGGCCCTGGTCCCGGTGGTCGATTGCGGCGGTCGGGCGGCGGTCGTGCGTGCCACGGCCCAAGCCCTGGGCCATCCGCCCGAGCCGGGCAGCCCCTTGGCCCGCAACGCCGGCTGGTTGGCCTTGCCGTGGACGGCCATCTTGAGCGGCCGCGATGAAGCGATTCCCCTGGCGCTGTTTCAGTCCGAAGCGACGCCGGGGACGATTGCCGCGCGGGAGTTTCGCCACCACTACGCGGCGGCCCTGGTGCGGAGCCTGGTGTTGTGGACCTGGTGGGTCGGGGCCGTGGGCGGGCTGATCGCTTGTTGGCGGCGCGGCGGTCCGGCCGAGGCCGGTTGGGGACTGGTAGCCGGCGCCATTGCCGGCGTCGTCGCCAGCGCCACGGTCGCCTGCCTTTTCCTGGTCCTGGAAATCGTGCCCCATGCCCTGGCGCGGGCGGTGCTGGGCAACGCCGCCGGTCCCGCCGCTTGGCTGGTGTGGGTGGTCATGGCCTTGATCGGCTGGACGGCGATCGGCCTGGCCGTCGGCTTGTTGTTCGCCCTGCTGCCGCCGTTGCGTGCCGGCATCTTGCTGCCGGTGCAGCACGGGGTTGCCGGAATTTGTCGATTGTTCCGCTTAAACGGCCTGGCCCGCCTCTGCGCCCCCGCGAATTGAGCGGACTGCTCTCGCATTGCCGACCAGTCCTGGAGACAATATGGCAACCAGACAGTCGGGGCCAGGTTGTCGGCAGCGGGCCGCGGCGCGGCGGAAAATTGCGTTGAGCCGCTATTGCTGCCAAGTCGGGCGGCTGCTACAAACGAAAATACGGACTCTCTCTGGCCCATTTCCTTGAGGTCGCACCACGATGACGGCGAAAATCCATGTCGAGCGAATGATGCACCGCAACAGCATTGCGGTGACCGGTGAATCGGCTGCCAGCTACGCACTCATCAAACTCATTCCTTCCGGGCTGGGGGTGCCCAAGTCGGCCAATCTCAACCTGGCGCTGGTGCTCGACGTGTCCGGTTCCATGTATGAAGAGGACGGCACTGGCATCAGCCGCCTCAAGCGGATTCAAGACGCGGCCATCAGGGCCATCTCGAAACTCAAGCCGGACGACTCGCTGTGCATCGTCGCCTTTGCCCACAACGCCCTGACGCTGCTGCCCTCGACCAAGCTATCCGAAATCGACAAGATCAAGGACGTGATTTCGCGCATCGACATGTTCGATGTCGACCCCGGCGGGACGGCCATGAACGACGGCATGCGCCTGGCCTTGGAGGAAGTGGAGAAAAACGCCACGCCGGGATGCCTGTCGCAAGTGCTGGTACTGACCGACGGCGAAACGTCGGGCGAGGTCGAGTGCCGGCAACTGGCCCAGCGCGCCCATGAAAAGAAGGTCCACCTGACGCTCATGGGCGTGGGGCTGGATTGGAAGGCCAGCCTCATCAAGGACCTGGCCAGGATCAGCGAGGGAAAATGGTACTACATCGACGTCAACCAGGCCTCGGAAGCCGAGCGCATCTTTGCCGAGGAATTTGAAACGCTGGCGGCCACCGCCTTCCTCAACGTGGAA
>JANWVS010000302.1 GCA_025056835.1 Gemmataceae bacterium
GAGGACTTCGTTCGCGTGCCCCGCGGTCGCGGGATCCGGTTGACTCTTTGGGAGGCCGTTCTTCGCGCGGGCGACGGTCGTGATGAGTTGCTGCTTCGGGCGTCGCGGCGGCATTGGTTTCGTGCAACAAAAGAGCCTTACGCGACAGCTTGACGCGGTCCTGATCGTCGATGGCGATCACTTTGACTTTGACGATGTCGCCCACCCGGCAAACGGATTCAACGCGATCGACGTAGGACACATCCAGTTCGCTAATATGACATAGGCCGTCGCGGCCGGGCAAGATTTCGATGAAGGCTCCGAAGTCCTTGATGGAGGTCACGCGGCCTTCGTAAACCTTGCCGACTCGGACTTCCTCGGTCAGCGCCAAGACCTTGGTCCGGGCCGCTTCAGCCCCGGCAGCGTCCATATGGGATATGTACACGAGGCCGGAGTCGTCGATGTCGATTTTCGCACCAGTCGCTTCCTGAATGCCCTTGATCGTTTTGCCGCCGGGGCCGATCAACAGTCCAATTTTGTCGGGATTGATCTCCACCGTGAGCAGCCGCGGTGCCATTTTGCTGATTTCTGATCGCGGGAAACGCAAAGTCGTCACGATGTGGCGCAGGATTTCCTTGCGGGCCTCTTTGGCTTGGTCGAGCGTTTCTTTGATGATGGCCGCGTTGATCCCATCAATTTTGAGATCGAGCTGAATGCCGGTGATGCCGCGGATCGTACCGGCTACCTTGAAATCCATGTCGCCGTAATGGTCTTCATCGCCCATGATGTCCGTCAACAGCGTGTACCGCTCCCCTTCCTTGACCAGGCCGATAGAAATACCGGCCACGGGGTCGCTGATCGGCACGCCGGCGTCCATCAGCGACAAGGTTCCACCGCAGACCGACGCCATCGACGATGAGCCATTCGACTCGAGGATATCCGAAACAACCCGGATGGTGTACGGGAATTTTTCAGGGCTGGGAATGACCGCCTTCAAGCTGCGCTCCGCCAAAGCGCCGTGGCCAATCTCGCGCCGCCCCGGACCACGGATCGGCTTACACTCGCCTACAGAAAACGGCGGAAAATTGTAGTCGAGCATGAATTTTTTGCTGTACTCGTCGATTAAACCATCGACTCGCTGCTCGTCGCTCGCCGTACCAAGCGTCGTGGTCACCAACGCCTGGGTTTCACCGCGTTGGAAAATTGCCGATCCGTGCGTTCGCGGCAAAACTCCGACTTCGCATTCGATCGGGCGAAGTTGCTTCAATCCGCGGCCGTCGATCCGCTTTCCCTCGAGAATCAAATCGCGGACGACACGTTCTTCGAGCCAGCTGAAGGCCGCGGCTACTTGCTCCGGCGTGTAGGGACTATCACCCTCGGCCGGTACGTACTCGGCATAAATTCGGTCGCGTAAGGCTGCGATGGCATCCCTGCGGGCGATCTTGCCGGGGGTTTGTTTCAGTTGTCGGAATTCGTCGTAAAATTTCCGGCGAAATTCCTCTTTCAATGGATTCGCAGGGGGCTCCGGCGGATACTCTTTTGGCGGCTTGCCAAACTTGCTGCGCAGTTCTTCAATCGCGCCGATGATTTTAACAACCTGATCGTGGCCAAACTGAATGGCTTGGCACATTTGATCCTCAGGTATTTCCCGGCCGAAACCTTCGATCATCGTGATTGCTTCCTTGGTACCCGCGACGATTAGATCGAGATCGCTTTCTTCCATCTGCGGGATGGTGGGCATGACCACCAAGGAACCGTTGATTCGGCCGATGCGTACCGCTCCGGTAGGTTTCAGGAAAGGAATGTGCGAGACGTGGAGCGCGGCGCTGGCGCCGATCATGCAAAGCACATCTGTGTCGTGATCGCGGTCGAACGACAGCGTCGAACACATGATTTGCACTTCATTGAAGTAGGTGGGGGGAAACAGCGGCCGGATGGGGCGATCGATCAGGCGGCTGGTCAGGATCTCCTTGGTAGTCGGCCGGCCTTCGCGTTTGATAAACCCACCGGGAAACTTGCCCGCCGCGTAGGTTTTTTCGCGATAATCGACAACCAGCGGAAAGAAATCGCGCCCAGGATCGGCTTCCCCTTCCACAGCGGTGTTCAAGGTGATGCTGCCGCCATAACCAACGACGACCGCTCCATGTGCTTGCTTGGCCAGTTTACCGGTTTCCAGGACGAGTGTTTGCGACCCCAACGGCAATTCAACACGACATGCCTGCACGGCAGGTACTCCTTAACGGAGGCGAGGCAGCCGCCCGCGGTCGAAATGTGATCGGTCCGGCCTGATCCAGTGCCCTGGGGCAATGCTACTTTCGCAGGCCGAGCCGAGTGATGACGGACAGGTACCGAGTTCGATCCTTGGTGCGGAGGTAGTTGAGGAGGCCGGACCGTTTGCTGACCATCTTCAGCAGACCGCGCCGGCTGGCATGGTCCTTGTTGTGCGTCCGCAGGTGCTCGGTCAACTCATTGATACGAGCGGTGAGCAGCGCGATTTGCACCTCGGGCGAGCCGGTGTCGTCGGCCTTGACCCGATACTGATCGATGATTTCCGTTTTGCGGTCCTTGGTGATCACCTGTGCGGTCCTCAGAATCTCCGCCGCTGCGACTGACTGCCGAAAAACAATTTACGACAACATCAACATCTATCTACGTTCTACGAAACCAGACCACACGCGCCAAGGGGGAGCCGCCGCCGATACACGTTTATCAGCAAAAAGGTTGTAGCCGGACCACGCAGGCGCGTCAAGCTCGGCTAGCCGACGTCGCCTGACCGGAGCCATTCCAAGAACCGCCGGGCACAGCGGTCGAGATTGGCCAAGCTGCCGCCGCCGCGCAACGGCGAGCACATTTCATAGGCGACGTAGCCGCGATAGCCGATCTCCTTCAGGGTCGCCAAAAAGCGCCGGTAATCGATGAACCCCTCACCCACCGGCACGGCGCGGATCGCGTCGCTTTCGCGCGAGTAATTCACCAGCTGGGGGTGGTAGCGGAAACGTGGTCGCCGGACGTAATCGGCGACGGTCGTGTGGACAATCTGCCGTCCCAACACCCGCACACCCGCCGTCGGATCCATGCCGTGCAGCGCCGGCGCCCAGGCGTCGTAGATCACCTTGCAGTTGGGTTCGTCGATCTCGGCGAGCAGGTCCGCCAAGCTCTCGAAATGCACCGCCGTGTCGTGGTGATTTTGGATGCCGAGCGTTACGCCGAACCGCGCGGCTTGTTTGGCACACTCTTTCAAATACGCGACGCACAACGCCCATTGCTGGTCGAATGGCGTTTTCTGGTCGTCGTAGCCGGTGAAGACGCGAATCAAGTCGCACCCCACCGCCCGGGCCAGGCGGCCCAATTCCCGCACGTAGAGCACTTGCATTTCGCGTGTCGGGATGTCGCCGCGGTCCAGTCCGAGGCAAAAATCGGTGTAGCCAGCCAGGCAAGCCACCTTCAGACCGGCATCCGCGATCCGCTTGCCCAGGTCGCGGCAAGCGCCCTCGTCGAAATCCAGCGGCGACAGGTGCGGCCGCTTGGCCATGAGCATCACCGCGTCGAAACCCAAGGCCTTGGCTTGGTCGATGAACTCCGGCAAAGTCAGCCGCGCCTGGCCTTGCCAGACGCCGGCATAACTCACCGAGTGCAACGCGCTCGGAAACATGATTGTCCTCCTCAGTTGGCCTCAGGAGTGGTAGACGGCTTCGGTCTCAAACGGAAACAGTGGCCGCCGGCGGCGGCGATAGGTCAACTTCGTCATGTCGGCGCACGTACAACCCGGCGTGTCGACGCGAACCAGGTGCTTGCAGACCGGCGCGTAGGCTGCCACCGGCGCATGAACCCCTTTGGCCACCAGAATACGAAATTGCTCCGGTTGCACGCCGAACGTCGTAAGTTGGCTCAAACTGAACGGCACCATACGGCGGCTGGTGAGCATGACGACCAAGCCGTTGGCCGTGCTGACCAAGGCCGTCTCACCCTGGTCGAACTGCGTGTAGCCGCCGTGGCGCGGCGTGGCTTCCGAGAATTTCCCATCAAACAACCCGAGAACGCGGAAATCGGCGTCCAAGGGGGGACCGTGCCGGCGATCGGTC
>JANWVS010000303.1 GCA_025056835.1 Gemmataceae bacterium
CAGCTCGAAGGGTTTCTCGACAGTATCCGCCGCTAGGCAGACGCCAACGGCCAACCGCCGGTCGCCAGGCCGGCGGTTTTTTTGTCGGCGATACTCGTCCGTCGCGCTTTGCGTAAGCTGACGATAGACATCGAGCCGGCGTCCGCGCCCGCCGCCGCGCCGCCTGCGTGCCGGAGGCGATCGCGGCCGCGGTTCACACGGGCGTCGGCGAAATGCAGGGAGAGGTGCCATGTCGGGTCCAGGTCCGATTTTTCGCGAGATTCATCGCCTGCGGCGGCATATCGCCGAGCTGGAGAGCGCCGCGGAGAATGGGCCGCGGCAGCTCAAGGCCCAGCAGAACAAAGTGGCCAAGGAAGAAGAAAGCGTACGCCAAGCCCAGGAAACGCTCAAGCGCATCAAGATCAAGATTCATGAAAAGGAAACGTCGATCAAGGCGACGCAAGCCGAGATCGCCAAGTACGAAAGGCAGCTCAGCGAAATCAGCACCAAGAAAGAGTACGACGCCCTGCGCACGGAAATTGCCCGTGCCCGCGACCAGATCCGCCAGATCGAAGACGAAATCCTCGAGTTGATGCTCGAGCACGACGAAAAGGCGAAGTTGGTGCCCGAAGCCGAGAAGACCGTCAAGAAAGCGAAAGAGGCCTTGGCCCAGTTCGAGCGCGAATTGAGCGAACGGCTGCAACGCTACGCCGACGAAAAGGCCCGGGCGGTTGGGCAACTCAAGCAAGTGGAGGCCACCTTGCCTGCCGAAGTCAGGCCGCAATACGATCGCCTGGTGCTCAGCAAGGGGGCCGACAGCATTGCCGTCGTCGAAGAGCAATCCTGTTCGGCTTGCTACACCGCCGTGACGCCGCAAATGGCCAATCAGCTTCGCGGCGGCGAGTTCGTCCTGTGTACCAGCTGCGGACGCATTCTCTACGCCGCCGAAACCGACGGCCAGCCGCTGTGAGGCCCGGCCGCAGCACGCCACGGCGCCGACGACCGGCGACCTACTCCTTGAGCCTGATTTTCACCGTGGCCGCCATGCCGGCGTGCAGGATTCCCTGGGGATCGTCGACAAAAACTTTCACGCCGAACACCTGGTGTCGGCGCTCGTCGACGCTCTGGACATTGCGCGGCGTGAATTCGCTGATGGCGGCGCGCTGCATCACCTTTCCCGGAAACACGCGGTCGGGGTGCGAGTCGATGGTCACTTCCGCGGCGGTGTCGATCGGCACGAGGCCCAGCTTGGTCTCGGGTACGAAGATTTTCACCCATAAGTCTTGAGCGCACAAAACGCGGACGATAGGCTGGCCCGGCGGCACGATGTCGCCGGGGCGGACGGCCACGACTTCGACGACGGCGCGGTTGAACTGTTCGGCATCTGGGACCGTAACGATGGTTTCCGCCAATTGGATTTCGACTTCTTGAAGCTTGGCGCGGGCCTCGGCGACGCGGGCGCGGGCCAGAGCCTTGTCCTCTTCGCGGCTGCCATTGGCTAATTCGTCGGCCTTGGCTTGGGCCTGTTGCCATTCGGCGTGGGCCTCGGCAATCTCTTCCTTGCGGTGGCCCAGCTGATACATTTCGTATTTCGCCCGGGCAGCTTCGGCGCGCCCGCGGGCCCGGTCGCGCGCTCCCAAGGCGGCGTCGTATTCGGAGCGCGAGGCGTTTTTCTTGCGATACAGTTCGGCAATGCGCATGAATTCGTCGAGGGCCTGACGCAATTCGGCGTCGGCGGTATCCAGATCGCTTTTGGCCCAGCGTTTTTCTTCCTCGCGCCAGCCTTCGCGCATCTTGTCATAGCGGGCCTTGGCGGCATCGGCCGCCGCTTGCGCCGCGCGCTTTTCTTCTTCGCGGGCACCGTAGACGATGCGGTCGCATTCCGCTTGGGCTTGCTGCAAACGCGCCCGGAGTTGTTCCCGCAAGTTCTCCAGCTCCGGTTTCTCGAAGACCACCAACTCCTGCTTGCGCTGCACCGTCATTCCCTCTTGAACTTTGACCTGGGCGACACGGCCGCCGACCTTCGAGCCAAGCCGCACTTCCTGGATTTCGACAATGCCGGGAAAGATCAGGACTTTGTTGTTGCCGAACGGCCAAAACGCGACCAGCACCACCAACGCGGCGACCAGCGCCGCAGCCAGGATTCCGGCGACGAACTTCTTCACAGCGCGGCCCCCGGAGCCTAAGGTCTCTCAGGGGTAATGTATGCGAACGCCGCCAGCCTTGGCAGGGCACCGGCGGAGCGACGTCTGCGTTTCCAATCACCGAACCGAGGCTCGAACGGCGAACCCGCCGGCGCAGTCTGGTGGCGGTCGACTCGTCCATTCGACTCGGTGGCCTGTGATATATACTGCTGTACATATTCGGTAAATTTTTTCCAACCTCTCTGACTTGACATGGGACGGCGACTCCATAAATCAACGAAAGTTTACAATTGTTAAGCGACCGGATGATGGAACATTTGGGATAATTGGCGAAGCGAAACCAAGGCTGCGGCCGCTGCCAAATCCTCGCATTCGGACTTCGCCTTCAATGCCCTGGTAGGACGGTCGAACGCTCAGCCCGGCGTCGGCCGGCCGCTCGGATCGCCTCGATTTCGCCTGTGTAACTAACTCGCTTTTCACAACAAGGAGGCTGCAACCATGCTTCAGCGGTGTCTTATCGTGTCGCTTGCCCTGTGCGGCGGTTTGGGAACCGCTGCCGGGGCCGAAGAAAAGCCGCGTCTGCGGCTGGTGTCGGAGAAACGGCACGAGCTTTACCTGTCGTTCTGGCCCAAGAGCCACGACGCTTGGCTGAATGCCCTGAAGAAGAAGGACTTGATCTTCTACGACGAAGAAGTCATGCCGCCGGCCTATCAAGATTGGTCCGGAGCGTTGCGAGGAGTGCATAGCCCGTCGTACAACATCAGCGCGGTTCGGAGCGAACCGATCGGCAACGCCAACCGCGAATTTCCGTGGGGAGCGCCGGCCGGCCTGCACGAAAGTCGCAACTTCAAAGCCTTTCGCTTTGTCGTCTTTCCACCGGACAAGGCCATCCGTTGGTGGCGGCAGCGGCTCGCCGACGACGTGTCGCCGGGCACCTTCATTTGGGAATATCCGGCCGGCACGACGTTCGGCGAAGTTTTGCTGGTCACCGACCCCGACGGTTACGACTGGACCTTCGAACTGCGAACACGCACCCGCACCGAGAAAGGCTGGACGATGAATGCCTTTCGCCCCTTCACGACGCCTGCCGAACTGGCGGCACGCATTAAGCAGCTGGAGCCGAAGTGGCGGGAACGGCCGGAACTGGTCAAGATTGTCAACGGCCAAGCGGAGCGCGAAGAGAAGCGCCGCCTGGTCAACCCGCACGATCTCATCACCATCGACACGACGGGGTTGGCCACCTACTTGCCGGCGATCGACGCCGCGCTGGTGCGAAAGCTCCTGGACACGCCCTTCAAATCGGCCTTGGGACAAGCGTGGAAACAAAGCGCCGACGGCCTGGAAGCGTTCGCACCGACAACGACGGCGGAGTTTCACATCGTTCCTAAGAATTACGCCGGCGGCCTCATTGAGGTCTCGAGCCAATCGTGCATGCGCTGCCATGACTCGACGCTCAAGCACGCTCGCGATTTCCAGCCGTTCCGCGACTGGTACGGCCGGGTGCGCGGGTCGGACAACATCTTCTCGTTCCATATCTTCGAGCCCAGCAGTATCAGCTACAACGGCTTCGGCGGCGAGCCGACCCTCCGCCGGGCCTTGATCGACGCCGGCTTACTCAAGCATTGGCGTGAGGAGTAGCACAACCATCGCGCGGCCGCCCTGCGGTCTGCGGACGTCCAGGTCCGGCCTCAGCGGCCTGAGTCGCCAAGCTGTCGGCGTCGTCAACTGTCGCTGAGCCGGGCCGGACACGTCGCGGCGGCCGCTGTTCTCTCCCAGCGCGCGGCGCGGGCGTGGTGGCGGGCGGAGGGATGATCTTGCTTTCCGGCGATGGTTGTCCGACAATGGAAAGCGACGCAACGGAATGCACATCGTACTTATGGCCGCCATGAATTTGTTGCTAAGAGGCTGTCCCATGACACGCGTCGCGCTGG
>JANWVS010000304.1 GCA_025056835.1 Gemmataceae bacterium
CGGCCGGCCGTCCCGCGGGGCCGGCGGTATCCATTTCTCCGGCGGCGCCGTAAACTATCCTCAACATCCAACCGCCTCGCGGCCACGCCGGCTCCCCGCGCCGGTGGCCCGTGACGCGGCTGACGGAAATCCCCCGACATTCGCGAGTTTGCCGCTCATGGCACGTATCGACGACATCCGCGCCAAGGTCGAAGCCGGCCAACGCTTGTCCTTCGACGACGGCATCTTCCTGTACGACGAAGCCGACCTGTTTGACCTCGGCGAACTGGCCAATTACGTCCGCGAGCGCAAGAACGGCAACTTCGCCTACTACAACGTCAATACCCACCTCAACCCCACCAACGTTTGCGTTTATCGCTGCGTGTTCTGTGCCTTCCGGGCCGACTTGAAAAGCCCCAAAGGTTATGTCATGTCCGACGAGCAGATCTTGCGCCGTGCCGAAGAAGCAGCCCAGCGCGGCGCCACCGAGCTGCACATCGTCGGCGGACTGCACCACCAATTGCCCTACGATTGGTACCTGCACGTCGTCCGCATCATTCACCAGGCCCAGCCGCGCCTGCACTTGAAAGCCTACACGGCGGTCGAATGGGACTGGTTTTCCCGCCTGACCGGCCGGCCGACGCGCGACCTGTTGGCCGAGTTCCAGCAAGCCGGCTTGGGCAGTCTGCCCGGCGGCGGCGCCGAAATCTTCCACCCCGAGGTCCGCGACCTCATCTGCGAGCACAAGGCCGACGCCGACACCTGGCTCCGCATCCATCGCGAGGCCCATCAACTCGGCTTGCGCTCCAACGCCACCATGCTCTACGGCCACATCGAGACTACGGCTCACCGCATCGATCACCTCCTCCGCCTGCGCCAATTGCAAGACGAGACCGGCGGTTTCCAGACCTTCATCCCCCTCGCCTTCCATCCCGACAACACCAAACTGGGCCACGACCGCCAACTCAAAAAACCGAATATCCTCATGGATCTCCGCACCATGGCGGTCAGCCGCTTGATGCTCGACAACTTCCCCCACATCAAGGCCTACTGGGTCATGCTCGGCGTGCCCACGGCCCAACTGGCCCTCAGCTTCGGCGCCGACGACATCGATGGCACCGTGGTCCACGAGAAAATCTACCACGACGCCGGCAGCGATTCCCCCCAGGAACTGACCGTCGACCAATTACGCCGCCTCATCGAGGAGGCCGGCCGGACGCCGATCGAGCGCGACACCTTGTACCGCGAAGTGGTGCGAAGCGAGACGAGTTGGCGGACCGGTCGAACCATCGCCTTGGACCTCGTGCCGGCGTAAAGCTGTAGCAGTCGTAGCGTCTGGCGCGGAGCGGCGGCGCCGAGTTTGCCGCGGCGACAACAAGGGCCATTGCCGTTCGCCCTCCGTCGAGCCATGATCGAAGTGATGTTCGACTTCGAAAGGCCGCGCCATGACGCACTATCGCACCGGACTGTGGACTGGGGTCGCGCTGGCGGTAGCCTTGGCGGGGCTGCCGTCCCTGGGGAACGAACCGCTCTCGCTCACCTTCGACCGACTCGTCGGGATGTCGTGGGGCGAGTTGCAGGCCCTGTACGCTGCCGCCGGTCCAGGGACCATGCCGCGCGGCTTTGTTCGCGGCAAGTCGCTGTATCCGCCGTGCGCCGTGCTGGCTGGGCCGCGCACCCACCTGGCCAATGGCCTATGGAAAGGCAAGCACTTCTGCCCCGACGATGCCTCGCTGATTAATCAATGGTGCGGCATTCGTGCGATTCGGGCGCAGACCTATCGCGGCGAAAGTTGGTTCGACGGCAAACCGGCCCTGGTGCTCGATTATCACGACACCTCGTTCGTCTGGCGCGACGCCCGCGACGAGATGCGCGAAGTGGCACCGGGCCTGTACGTCGGTCTGATGTATCTCCGCCGCTGTCCCGAGCCGCGGATCAAGACGATGTTCGTGCTCGAAGCCTGCGCCTGCCCGACCGGCCGTTAACGGCACCGGGGCGCCGGCCATGATTCCTCAACGCCAAGAGGTTTTTGTCCCGAGACCGCCCTAAAGCTCCATCGGCCCCAACAGTTCCTCCGGCTTCCGCAGGCGGCGAATCACGGCGTTGCCGAATTCCACCGCCACGGCCCCGTCGACGATCCGGTGATCGAACGCCAGCGACAGGTACACCATGTCGGCGGCCCGCACTTGGCCTTGGTCGTCGAAGATCGGCCGCTTGACGATTTTGCCGATCCCAAGGATCCCCGCTTCGGGATAGTTGATCACCGGCGTGGCAAAGAGGCCGCCGAGGTTGCCGATCGACGTGACGCTGAAGGTGCCATGGCGAACGTCGTCGAGCTTCGTCTTGCCGGCGCGAGCCTCGGCACTGAGGCGTTCGATCGCGCGGGCAATGGCGAGAATTCCCAACTGGTCGGCGTCGCGGATGACGGGAACGATCAGGCCGGCCTCGGTGGCGACGGCGATGCCGATGTTGACGTGGTCGTGCAAGATCAGCTCGCCGGCGGCGTCATCGAGCGAGCTGTTGACCGTCGGCACGTCGCGCAGGGCCAGGGCTGCGGCCTTGACGAAAAACGGCAGATACGTCAGCTTGACGCCCCGGGCCGCGAAGGCTGCTTTGTGTCGTTCGCGCAGGGCCACGAGGGCGGTGACGTCGCATTCATCGACATAGGTGTAGTGCGGGATCGTCTGCTTGGAAAGCACCATGTGCTGGGCGATCTTGCGGCGCAGGCCGACGAACTTGACCCGCCGGCCCGTGCCGAAATCGGTCGGCGGCGGCGCTGGCCGGGAGGACGCGGCGGCAAGGTTGACCTGGGACAACAGATCGTCGAGCAAGACTCGGCCGCGCGGCCCGCTGCCGCGCACTGTGCTCAGGTCGATCCCCAACTTGCGGGCCAATTGTCTGACCGCCGGTCCGGCCGCGACGGTCGCTGCGGCGGCGGGCGCCGGCGGCGCGGCGGTTGCTGCGGTCGCTGCCGCCGTCGCCGCGGGTACCGTCGGCTGGCTGGGGTGCGTCGGCTCGCCCGTCGCAGTCGGCGGCGACACCGCCCCGGGAACGGGATCGTAACTCAAGATTACCTGGCCGATCGTCAACTTGTCGCCCGGCTGAACACGGAGCGCGGTGATGACCCCGGCGAACGGCGCCGGCACCTCCATCGTCGCCTTGTCGGTGAGCACTTCGAGCAACGCCTGCCCCGGCCTGACGGTCTCTCCGGCTTGGACGAGCCAGCGCGTCATCTCCGCTTCGTAGACGCCTTCGCCAAGTTCGGGCAACCGGAAGTCCATCGCGGTGCGATCCACGTCCCAAGGGCGAGACGACCCGCAACCCGGCGTGACGACGCCTTGGCGGCGGCGTGGTCCTGTCGCTATTGTAGGTCTGAGGCCCTTGTCCTGAACACCACCAGCTCGCTTTCGTCAGCGGAGGTTGACCATGCGTATCGCCGTCGTCACCGGCGGAGGAGATTGCCCGGGGCTGAACGCCGTTATCCGCGCCGTCGCCAAGGCCGCCACCAAACGCGGTTGGGAAACGCTCGGCGTCTACGGCGGCTTCGAGGGTTTATTGCCGCCGGCCAAGGTCCGGGTGCTCGATTACCACGAACTCGACGGGTTGTTGACGCGCGGCGGCACCATTCTCGGCACCGCCAACCGCGGCCGCTTCTCCGCCAAGGTCGGCCACGGCGAGACCCGCCGCCTCCCCGTCGATTTGCTCGAAGACACCAAACAAGCACTCCTCGCCTTGGGGGTCGGTGCCTTGGTAGCCATCGGTGGCGACGGCACGCTCAGCATTGCCTTGCAGATGCACGAGTACGGCATCCCGATCGTCGCCGTCCCCAAGACGATCGACAACGACGTCGAAGGCACGCACCTGACATTCGGCTTCGACTCTGCCGTTGCCTGTGCGACCGACGCCGTCGACCGTCTCAAGACCACCGCGGAAAGCCACAACCGCGTCATGGTCCTGGAAGTCATGGGTCGTTACGCCGGCTGGATCGCGTTGTATGCGGGCGTGGCCGGCGGGGCCGACGTCATCTTGATTCCCGAGATTCCTTTCACCTACGAAAGCGTCTGCGCCCAG
>JANWVS010000305.1 GCA_025056835.1 Gemmataceae bacterium
GGCGAAGCCGGAATACCTTGGTCCGGCATGCGTGTTACCCGGCGAATTCCTCGATTCCGCTGATCCACGCATGAAAAACAAGGTGATGAAGGAGGTACACGACGACGGATTGCGCTGGCTCAACAGCCGCAATGTCGGCCGCCGCGGCGAAAAGATGCTGATTTGGTCGATCTTTGACGGCGGCAATTATCGCTACGTCCTCGAATACGGGTTTCACGACGACGGCGTCATCACCTGCCGCCTCGGGGCCACGGCCCACAACTACTTCAACAAGCAGCGAGATGGCCGCGACGTGCATCTCCATGTCGGCTGCTGGCGCTGGGACCCCGAGCTGAGCGAAGTCGCCTCCGCCGCCGACAAGATCGCGGCTGTCGGCGGTGCCACGGCTGGCGCCGTCACCGGGGGTGGGCCGTCTTCCGGCATCGCCATCGGCGGAGCTACCCAAAACCAGGTGTTGCTGGTTCGCCGCGTGCCGCGCACTTCCGTCGCCAACGGCATGTTCAAAGTTGACATCGCACCATTCAACCCCAACGAGGATGGCAAGGCCTGCGAGGGCTACGCCGATTGGAAACCCGAGGAATTCACGGTGCTGCGCGTCCAGAGCCTGACACGCAAGAACCACAGTAAAGATCCGCAGTACACCGCCTACGATTTAATTGCTCAGCGTGCCGGCGCCGTTCGCAATTATCCGTGGAAATACGCCTTCGTCAATCACGATTTTTGGGTGACGCACCGCCGTTCCGGCCAGGATAAATTCCGCGAGGTGCCTCTGTACGCCGGCCGCAGCCGCCCCCTCGAGAAGACAGCGGTTACCATCTGGTACAACTCGCCGTCCCTTCATGTTCCGCGCGGCGAAGATTATGGACCGGACGGCCAAACCGCCGGCGCCGGCTCGGCAATCACCTCCTGGACTGGGTTCATGCTGCGGCCCGTCAATTTGTTCGACAGCACGCCGCTTTACAAGCAGTGATGCGGTCCGCGCTAGGCCAGGATTTCGTGAACGACGCGGCCGTGGACGTCGGTCAACCGATAGTCGCGGCCCTGGAATCGGTAGGTCAGACGGGTGTGATCGAGACCTAGCTGGTGTAATATCGTGGCTTGTAAGTCGTGTACGTGGACCTGTCCTTCGACGACGTAGTAGCCGATCTCATCCGTCTGACCGTGGACATAGCCGCGTTTGATACCGCCGCCGGCCAGCCACATGGTGTAAGCATCGATGTGGTGGTCTCGGCCGATCGATTCGCGAGGCTCTCCCATGGGAGTACGTCCGAACTCGCCGCCCCAAAGTACAAGCGTCTCGTCAAGCAGACCACGGTGTTTGAGATCTTTGATAAGGGCGGCCGAGGGCTGATCGACCTCTCGAGTGATTTGTTCGATTGATGTTTCCAGGTTGAGGGGGCCGCCATGGTGGTCCCAATCGGTGTGCAATAGTTGCACGAAGCGGACGCCGCGCTCGACCAAACGCCGGGCGAGCAGACAATTGGCGGCAAACGACGGCTGGCCGCGCTGGACCCCGTAAAGCCGCAACGTCGCTTCCGTTTCGCCGCTGAGGTCCATCACTTCCGGAGCGGCGGTCTGCATGCGGAAAGCGGTCTCGTAGGCGTTAATGCGCGTCTCGATTTCCGGGTCGCCGACCGTCTCCAAGCGCAAGCGGTTCAGATCGCGGACAGCGTCAATAAACTGGCTCTGCTGGGCTGGCGAAATGCCGGGAGGCGTGGCGAGGTCGAGGATTGGTTGAGGACCGCGCAGAAACGGGACTCCCGCATAAACAGTGGGTAAAAAGCCGCTCGACCAGATCGCCGCTCCGCCGCGGGGCCCGCGCGGTCCCGACTGGAGCACGACGAACGCCGGTAGGCTTTGACTTTCACTCCCCAGTCCGTAGGTGATCCACGAGCCCATCGACGGCCTGCCGAATTGCGGCGAACCGGTATTGAGAAAGACCTTGGCGGGGCCGTGGTTGAAGACGTCGGTCTTCATGCCCTTGAGAAAGCAAATGTCGTCGGCGATTTCGCGGTGGTACGGAAGCAACTCGCTGATATCAGCGCCGACGCGGCCAGCCTTGGCGAAGCGGCGTTTACAACCGAGCAGCTTGGCGTCAGGTCGAATAAAGGCAAAGCGCCGCCCTTGCGTAAACGAGGGCGGCACCACTTCGCCGTGCAGCCGATTCAACGTCGGCTTGGGATCGAAGAGTTCGAGGTGGCTCGGTCCGCCGCATTGGAAGAGAAAGATGACGGCCTTGGCCTTGGCGGGAAAATGGCCGGGCCGCGGCCGCAAGGGGTTGACGCTTGGTGCGACACTGCCACCGGCGAGGCCGTCGCGTTCCAGCAACGAGGTGAGGGCCATCGCGCCGAGGCCAACGGTGCAGTCGCGAAGAAAATGACGGCGGGTCAACGCCAGTTTCAGTTGATCGTACGTCTTCGGATCCATGACCCAGCACCTTTCGGTCGCTTTAGCCGATTGCTACAACACTCGACCACTCTCCCCGGGGCCTAAGCAAAATGCACTTGGGCGTCGGTGAGGGCGATCGAGCTATTCCCTCGTCACAAACTCATCTAGGTTCAACAACACGCGCGCGAGGCGCGTCCAGGCTTCGGGCGCGTTGTCGGTGCGTTGCAGATTCAGAAAACTCAAGAGCCGCGACTGCTCCTCCGCCGTGGGCAGCCGGCAAAAGCATAGCTTGAAGCCGTACGCAATCCGGCCCGCGTCGTCGCTTGGCCCCTCTTTTTGGATCCGCTCTCCCAATCCCTTGGCCATCTCCACAAACGTCGGATCGTTGGCCAGGTGCAAGGCTTGTAGGGGCGTGTTGGAACGATTACGCTTGGTGCATGCGACTTGGGCGTCGGGCGCGTCGAAAGTCGTGAGCAGCGGATGCTGGCTCTGTCGCCAGATGAACGTATACATGCCGCGGCGATAACGGTCGGGGCCCCTGCTCTCCGGCCAGGGATGATTGTTTTGCGTGAAGGCAAAAATCTCCGGCGGCTGCGGCGGATAGACCCCCGGACCGCCGATGGCGCGATTGAGCAGACCGCTGGCCGACAAGGCCGCGTCACGAATGATCTCGGCCTCCAGCCGCAAACGATTCTGCCGGCCAAGCAGCTTGTTTTGCGGATCCTTGGCCGCCAGGTCCGCGCGATGTCGCGACGCTTGACGATAAACCGCGCTGGTCACGATCAACTTGTGCAAACGCTTGAGAGACCAGGCACCGCTGGCATCGTGGGAATGCGCTGTCGCCATTCCGCTGCTTGGCTGCATGAACTCTACCGCGAGCCAATCGAGTAACTCCGGATGCGTCGGCAAGGCGCCCTGGTAACCGAAATCGTTTTCCGTTTCTACGATCCCCTTGCCGAAGTATTGCTGCCAAACGCGATTGACAACGACTCGCGCCGTGAGCGGATGCTCCGGCGAGACCAACCACTTCGCCAGGTCGAGACGATTAGGCAAGCGATCCTTGACCGACAAGGGACCGAGAACCTGAAATGTTCCCGGTTCAACCGAGGGACCTAGATCGAGGAAATCGCCGCGCTTTTGAATGTGCGTCGGCCGCGGCTTGGCAGTTGCCCTGAGGATCAGCGTCGTCTCAATTTTCGCTTCGAGGTCTTTGATTTCTTTTTGCAAGCGCGTGATCCGTTCCGAAATCACCGGCGTCTGAGTCAGGGCCTGTTCTAGCGCGGCCATGTCTTTGGCTTGTCGTTTGGCCCGATCCATAAATACCGTTTGCTGTGCCGCCAGCGGCAATTCCAAAACACGCTCGCTGGCAAATGTCACAGCCAAGCGAAAGCGACCCAGCGCATAGCGCGCCGGCACTTCGCTGTGCCGCAACGTGAAAACGAAGGCCTGCCCCTCGCGCACGGGATGCGGCTTCTTGAGCAAAAAGATGGCCTGCCGATCGACATTGCGCTCTCGAGGGTTCGGAGAGTTTACCGCCCAGCCTTTTTTGGGATCACCGAGTAGAACGTCGTTGACGTCGTAGTTCGGTTGCGAATGATCGGCGATGGCTTTCTTGAACTTATGCGGCACGCCGTCGGTCTCGAAGGTAAATTGGCTCACG
>JANWVS010000306.1 GCA_025056835.1 Gemmataceae bacterium
CGCCGGCCCGGGCCGGTCGCGCGGCGGCGCCGGGCTTCATGTGGCTGAGCACTTCCTGGACCACGCTGCGAATCAAGTCATCGGTAACAGTCAGCATAGCGGTCAAGCCTTGGCGTCGAAGATCGTTTGGTTGTGGATGTGCACTGTGTCGACGATGCCGATGATCGTGGCGTCGACGGGCAGTTTTTCGGTTTCGGGCGTCAAGCGGGCACTGGACCCTTGGACGATCAACACCATTTCGCCCTGGCCGGCGCCGACGGTGTCGACACACACGAAGGTCCGCCCCGTGCCGACCAGGCGATCGCGCTGGTCCGGATCGACACGCATCGGCTCGACGGCGAGGAGCTTGTGGCCGGTCAGGCTGGCGACTTTCTGCGTGGCCACGACGCTGCCGGTCACTCTGGCGAGAAACATGGCTAGGCTCCTTGTTCGGCGCGACCACTCGCAGGCTCGCTGGCGCGGTGGAGCAACTCGCGGCACTGGCGGGCGACAATGACTTCCTCGTTGGTCGGCATGGTCCAAAGTTGCACGCGGCTGGCGGGAGCGTCGATGCGCATTTCGCCCTTGGCCGCGGCGTTTTTCGGGCCGTCGAGGTGGATGCCGAACCAGTCGAGGCCGGCACAGACGGCCGCCCGGATGGCGCTGGAGTTTTCGCCGATGCCGCCGGTGAAGACGATGGCGTCGGCGCCGCCCAGCAACAGCAAGTAGGCGCCGAGGTAGTGCCGCACCGAGGCAACAAAGACCGCCAGGGCATCGCGGGCGGCGGCGTTGCCCTGGGCCGCGGCGGCTTCGATGTCGCGGAGATCATTGAAGCCGCTCAGCCCCAGCAGGCCCGAGCGCGTCGCCAAATCGTCGAGGATGTCGTTCAGCCCCTTGCCGGTGGCCCGCATCAGGGCCGGCAGGGCAAAGATGTCGAAATCGCCGACGCGATTGTTGTGGGGCAGGCCGGATTGCGGACTCATGCCGAGACTGTTGGCCCGCGAGCGGCCGCCGGCGATGGCGCACACCGAGCTGCTGCCGCCCAGATGGCACGAGATCACCTTGGCGTCGGGCTTGGCCAGCAGCGCGGCGGTGCGCTCGCCGATGTAGCGATGGCTGGCGCCGTGGAAGCCCCACCGCTGAATGCCGTGCTGCTCGATCCACGGCCGCGGCACAGCGTACCACCGGTTGGCCCGGTCGATCGTCTCATGAAAACCAGTCTCGAACGCAGCCACCAAGGGAATCTCCGGAAGTTCGCGGGCCAGCAAGCGCATGGCGGCGACGTAGGGCGGATTGTGGGCCGGGGCGACGTCGGCATACGCCTCCATGGCGGTCAGGACGGCTTCGTCGACGCGCTGCACGCCGGTCAGCCCCTGGGCGTGGACGGCCTTGAAGCCGATGGCCGCAAGCTCGCCGGGACTGCGCAAGCAGTGCTTGTCGGTCAACTGCCGCAGACACCAGCGCACCGCCGCGGCATGGTCGGGGGCGGCGATGGTCTGCTCGTCGCGCTGGCCGCCGACTTCGACAAAACACGTCGACGCGGCCGCGCCGATGCGCTCGACGCCGCCGCGGGCCAGCACGCGCTCGTCGGTCATGTCGAACAGCCGATACTTGAAACTCGTGCTGCCGAGGTTGGCGACGAGGATCTTCATGGCGTCGTCCTTGCGGGGGGGTCACTTGCCGAGGAACACGTTCAACACGGTTTCTTCGGGGCGCGGAATCACGTGAGCGCTGATCAGCTCACCGTGCTGGCTGGCCGCGGCGGCGCCGGCGTCGACGGCCGCGCGGACCGAACCGACATCGCCCCGCACCAACGTGGTCACGTAGGCGCCGCCGATCTGGATTTGACCGGCGAGCGAGACATTGGCGGCCTTGGCCATGGCGTCGGTCGCCGCCACGGTCGCGATCAGGCCTTTGGTTTCGACCAGGCCGAGGGCCTCGTTGAGGGTTTTTGCCACGGGAAATCTCCTTGCACAACAGGGACAATCGTCACCAGGGATACACCATCTCAGCCGGGACTGCCGGCAGCGGGTCTGCCCTTGGGCAGCACGGTGTGGGTGTCTTCGTGCGGGCGGGGAATGACCTGCACGCCAATCACTTCGCCGACCCGGCCTGCGGCCGCCGAACCGGCATCGACGGCCGCCTTGACCGCCGCCACGTCGCCGGTGACGAACGCCGTCACCAGCCCGCTGCCGATCTTCTGCCAGCCGAGCAGGGTCACGTTGGCCGCCTTGAGCATCGCGTCGCTCGCTTCGATGAGCGCGACCAGGCCCTTGGTTTCGATCATTCCCAGGGCTTCCATGGAACTCGCCATAATCACCTCGTTGGATCAGGGGCTACTTAAACAACTCCAGGCGCGTCGCCTTGGCCAGGTTCACCGCGTTGCCTTCATCCGTGTCGAGGTGAACTTCCAGCTTGCTGGCGGGCGACACACGCACCAGCAAGTCCTCCAGGACCGCGGAACAATCGCTCTTGATCCGCAAGTGCATGCGGTCGCCGTCCTTGACGCCGTAATACGCCGCGTCCGCCGGCCCCATGTGGACGTGCCGCTCGTGGCGGATGACGCCGCGCGGCAGCTCGATCATGCCGGCCGGTCCCATCAGATAGCAACCCGGCGAATCGCGATGATCGCCGCTTTTGCGCACCGGCGGATTCAGACCGAGCATTACGGCGTCGGTAAAGGCCAATTCCACCTGGCTGTGGTCCCGGCACGGACCGAGAATGCGCAAGCCCGTGATCATCCGCTGCCGCGGGCCGATGATCGTCACCGTCTCCTCGGCGGCGAAGAAGCCGTCCTGGTAGAGCCACTTGTACGGCGTGAGGCGGTGGCCCTTGCCGAAAAGGCGCTCGAGGTCTTCCTGCGTGACATGGCAGTGCCGGGCCGACACATTGACCACCAGCTGGGGAGGAGCCGGCGCCGCGGCGGCCGAGCCGGCGGCGCGGTCGTGCAGCCGGCGCCGCAGGGCCTGCCGCACCAGGTTCTCGATCAGGGGCCGATCAATGGTCATCATGGCGCGAATCCCTTGTCCGCTTCCCCCGCAATCAGCAAGCGCACCTCCGATTCGACCAACTTGCGTTGCTCCGCCGTCAGACCGGCGTCGACGATAAGGGTGTCGACTTCTTTCAGGTCGCAGAGAAAGGCCAGCGCCTGCCGGCCGATCTTGGTGTGGTCGGCGACCACGACAACCTCGTCGGCACATCGCAGCATGGCCCGCTCGGTCTCCACCAGCAACAGGTTGCTGTTGAACAGCCCCTTCGCCGTGATGCCGCCGACGGAGAGAATCGTCTGCTGCACGTGGACGTCGCCGAGCATGCGGATCGTGGAAGGCCCCAAGGCGACGCCGGTCTTGGGATACACGTAACCGCCGAGCATGATCAAGTCGGCCTCCCGCCGCGAAGCGAACAGGTTGGCAATCGGCAGACTGTTGGTGACGATCTGCAGCGGCCGACCGACCAGCAGTCGGGCGACTTCCAACGTCGTCGTGCCGCCATCGAGCAAGATCGCATCGCCGTCTTGGATTCGTGCCGCCGCCGCTTTGGCAATCTGCCGCTTCTCCTCCAGCTCGCGCTGCGAACGCTCCTCCAGAGCCGGCAACACTCCGCTGTCGCCTTGAAACACCGCCCCGCCGTGGGTCCGCTTGAGAAAGCCGTGCTGGTCGAGATAATCCAAATCTCGCCGGATCGTGGACTCCGACGTCTGCAATTCCTTGGCAAGTTCCGCCAGGCCAATGTACCCGCGTTCACTAACCAGGTTGATGACCCTTTGGCGTCTTTCTTCCACTAGCACCGGAACATCCTGCCCATTTGTGGAAATTACTCGTCAAAGTATACGATAGATGTTGTCCATATTATGCAAAACACTCAGCCTTGTCAAGAGGTAAATTGATAAAAATCTTCCAGATTTTCTCAAGTTCCCGCGCACACAGCCGGCGGCCCATTCCCTCACCCCTGCGCGAGCCTCCCCAGCGCGCCCTCGGCCGCTTTTCCCTTGGCCGCCGCTACGGCCCAAGATCCGCCGGGCCACTGCTGGTCGGTTGGTGAAGGGGCCGGTAA
>JANWVS010000307.1 GCA_025056835.1 Gemmataceae bacterium
GTTAAAACGCTTGCGAACCTTGTCCCCAACGTCTCGGGCCAACTTGGGCGTGGGGGCCAGGTTGGTCACGTTCTGTTTCGCCTCGAACCACTTCAGATACGTGGCCTCCACTTCCAGCGCCACGAGATTTTCCGTCTTGTCGACGACCGCCACGGCACGCTCATTAAAATCGCCGGCACGTTGAACGCGGTCACGGCGCGGCCCCACCAGGAACGGCGGCATTTCCGGACCGATCGCACCCGGCCGATACTCGCCGTTGGCAACCCCTTGCGGAATCGGTTTGGCGTGGATGTCACCGCCAGCGGCGAACGTCTTGCTTTGCGACCCGAAACGACGGCGCTGCGCGGCAATTTCCAATTCGGTGATCCGGTTCATCGTCCAGGCCTGCTGCAGTTCAGCACGGTGGGCGCGGGCTTGAGCAATCAACTCGTCCTTGTTCAGCTCTCCCACGAGGCCGGGCAAAGGTTCATGGGCCACTTCCAGCGGATAGTCGGGGCCGACGCCAATTGCTTCGCGCAGGCCCGCAATGGCCTTGAGAATGCCAACCGTGGCCGCGGCCTGCTGCGTTTTGACAAATTCCTTGTTGATCGCCAGAAGATCGACGTCGATTTGCGTCACCTTGAGGTTCGGGTCGCCGCTATCGACGAGTTGTTTGGCTTTTTTCTGGGCCTCATCAATCTTCTCGATCGCGCCGTCCACGACCGCCTTTTGCATACGCGCGTATTGCACGGAATAAAACGTGCGGCGCACGGCGTAGCGCGTTTCCCACTCGGCTTGCTGCAAGCCGGCAAAGGCAATGCTGATGGCCAAGCACGCCTGTTCGCGGCGAATCCGGAGGTCGGGCGCCAGCAGCCGTCCCAAGAAAATATCATTCAGCGACTGATACCCGGTTTCCGCAGCGGCCAAGCTCGCGCGCGCTGCTGCCAGAGCCGGCTGCTTTTCCAAGGCCAAGGTCAGACATTGCTCCAGACTGAGTTGAGCGCCTGCCGCGGCAGCGATCCTCTCTTGAGCCGGTGCCCTGGCCACCGCCCAAGAAAAACCAATCAGCACGACCAGCCCCAATCGGAGCGGTGAATACATCGGCGATTCTGGCGCGGCGAATCGAGCCATCGGTGCTACCTCGAACTGGATGCGCTAGCGCCAGCATCCTGCCACGGCGAGCGGCAATTTCCCGTCTTAGTTCCCCTGCGCGAGGCGGTGCAGTTGGGCTTCCTGTTGTTGAACATCGACTTTCATCGACGATAGTTTCGAACGACGTTCGGCGAATTGGGACGGCACACTCGAACCTGCGCGACAAATTCGGAAAAAGCGAACTGGGGAACGTGGAGCAACTTCGCTGGAATCGGTAAACTGAGAGAAAACGCTTCGCGTTGACCTCTGCCATGCGCTACGAGCCGACACCAGCCCTGCATCTGGCCTTATGTCGAGCGATCGCCTTGGCTCGCTGTGCCGGTCGGACCGCCGCAACGCCCGCCGATTTGTTACACAGCCTCTTAGCGGAGACCGAAGGCCACTGTGTCATGACCTTGCGTCAACACGGTTTGGATGTCGCGGCGTGGCAGCGCTCGCATCCCCCAACTAACCTTGTCGTCGACGAAGGCGCAGCAATGAAGGACGACGCTTTCACCCTTCCCCTGCGTCACATTCTTCTTCGCGCCCGTGAGCTGCCGTCGTTGTTGACTGAGGAAGGAAGCCTTGCCAGTGACCAGGTTCTGTTAGCCTTGCTGGCTGAAGACGCGCAGTTGCGCGACTTGTTAGTCAACTTCGGGCTTAACTATGAAGCACTCGCGGCCACCGCCGTTTGCCCCTCGGCGCCTTTGGTCGTTGACGACTCTGTCCTCGAGGTCGAACCGCAAGCACCTGTGGACCTCGCCCGGATTCTGGACGCAGCGGCCAACCGCGCCGCGGAGGCGTTTCGAGTCCTGGAAGACTATGCCAGGTTCGTCGGCAACGACGTTTTGTTGACGCGGAAGCTGAAGCAGCTTCGACATGACCTGGCGAAGGCAATGGCCCAGCTATCGCCGACGTGGTTGCTGACGGCACGCGATACGGTGCATGACGTCGGCACCGATGTGTCGACGTCTTCGGAACGACAGCGCAGCAGCGTGGACGACGTCGTTCGCGCCAATGCTCGAAGGCTTCAAGAAGCGTTGCGGAGTCTCGAGGAGTTCGGCAAGATCGTCGATGCCGAACTGGGGCGTACGCTGCAACAGCTGCGCTATGAGTCGTACACGATTGAGAAAGCGCTTGTGCTAGGGCAGTCGGCGCGGCAGCGGCTGGAACATGCTCGCCTGTATGTGTTGGTCACAGAATCTTTGTGTCGTGCGTCTTTGGTCGGAACGGTTCGCGAAGCCGTCGAAGGCGGGGCCGAAATCATCCAACTGCGCGAGAAAAACCGCAGCGATCGCGAACTTTTGTCGCTCGCCCGGGAGTTACGCCGACTCACGCGCCGTCTGGGTGCACTGTTCATCGTCAACGATCGCCCCGACATCGCCCAACTTAGCGATGCCGACGGCGTCCACCTCGGTCAAGACGACTTACCAGTCCAGGAAGCCCGCCGGATCGTCGGTCCGGAACGGCTCATTGGCGTGAGCACGCACAACCTCCGGCAGCTGGAACGGGCGGTCGCGGAGGGAGCGTCGTATGTCGGCATCGGTCCAACCTTTCCTTCCACGACGAAGGAATTTGCCGAATTGGCAGGTTTGGAGTACCTTCGGGCCGCTGCCGGCGCGACGACCCTGCCGGCATTCGCAATAGGCGGTATCACGTTAACCAATGTCTCGGCCGTCCTCTCTGCCGGCGCGAGTCGTATCGCCGTCAGCCACGCGATCTGCACGGCTGATGACCCTCGTGGGGTGGCGCGAGCGTTCAAGGACGCGCTGAACCGTGCTCGCCGAGCAGATACGTCCACGCCGTGATCGGTCCTTCGGGACTAAGGGACAAGTAAGCTGCCGCGCCCGGACCGGCGTCCCTAGCGGATTTTCCTTGCGAAATTGCTTGACAGTCGCCCAGCCGGTTCATCATGATAACATGATGAGTCTTTGTTGAATGATCCGTATCCGAGGAATTCAGCATCATGGCAAACTTGATCGCCGTTCGCGGCCAAGTGTTGGCCCGTCTGTTGCTCGCTTTGCTTCTTTGCGCCGTGGTTGGCGGCGTTTTTCTGAGCACACCGGCGCCTGTCTTAGCCCAAGAAGAAGGTGGCGGCGAGGAAAAGAGAATCGCTCAAAACCCGATCGTCCATTTCTTCGTTTCGATCGGCATCGTTTTCGGCATTATCTTTGCGGCGTTGTCGGTAGGAACGGTGGCGCTGATTATTGTGCTGGTGCTTGATCTTCGTCTCAGCGAGGCAGTACCGATGGCGTTCGTTGATGAATTCACCAATTTGGTCAACCGGCGCCAGTTCAAGCAAGCGTACGAGATGTGCAAGGCAGACACGTCGTTTTTGGGCCGGGTGCTCTCGGCCGGTATGGGGCGCCTGCAATACGGTATCGAGGACGCCCGCGAGGCGATGTTCCAAATGGTCGAAACCGTCAAGGCCGGCAAGGATTCGCTGATCAGTTATCTAGCGAACGTTGGCACGTTAGGGCCTATGTTGGGATTGGTCGGCACGGTCTCGGGCATGGTGGGAGCCTTCCGTAGACTTGGCGCCAGTGACAAAGCCCCAAGCGCCAGCGACTTGGCGGGTGAAATCTCGCACGCCTTGGTCGTCACCTTGGTCGGCGTCGCGGTGGCAGTGCCGGCGATCTTCTTTTATTCGTTCTTCAAGAATCGTTTGGCCGCCATCGCCAACCACACAGGCAACCTCGCCGACGATCTTCTCACTCAGATGTATCACAATTCGAAAAAGGCCGGGGGCGCCGTGCCCACTCAGGGAGCCGGTCCGGCGGCTGCGGAGCGAACGGGCACTGCTGTGATGGAAAAACGCTGAGGTGGATGCCACATGTCTGCGAATTTGGAAGCGGCCGATTCTGCCGATCCCAACCTCGTACCTTTGTTGGACGTGGTGTTGCAGTTGATTATGTT
>JANWVS010000308.1 GCA_025056835.1 Gemmataceae bacterium
GGCGCTGGCTGCAAGAGTGTCGGTTGCCGAACGGAGGCTTCGGGGGCCGCGGGCGGCGGCGGCCCTTCCTGCGCGACATACGGCGTTCCCAACCGTGCCATCGGTTGTCCCATGCCCGTTGACGCGAGCGACCAACCGCCGCACCCCAAACCCAGCCCCACGAGGGTCAACATGGTCCATGGTCGTGATTGCATGACGGTCCATCCGTGGTTGCTGATGCGGCCAACGCGTCCTGCCGGCTAGCAAGGCCAGGTTGTCCTGCCGTCGTCGTACCAACGGCGCGCGCCGAAATTGTCGCTTCTCAGTGTCGCACCGATTTTATCGGCAAGTTTGCTCTATTTCTCCGAAGAAATTGCCAGGCTCAAGAAAAGGCTTGCCGCCTTTCCCCCGCTTCCGCAGGTGAGCAGCGGGGGCGGTCGTTGCCCACCGAGTTCAACGGAGTAACAAGTCGGGCCGAACGAACTCGGCGCCTTGGATCCGAATGCGTTTGAGCGGCCAGTTCTCAGGTGCGGTGACTGCGGTCGGCCCGTCCTCGGAAATCAGAAACGTGTCGCAGCTGACCGCGGCGCCGACGCTGGCGTGCCAGCTAACGGCCCAATTCGATTGCAAGACATCCTCATGGCGCGGCGTTAACTCAATTTCCACCGGAAGACGGCCGGTGACCTGTCCCTGCGGACACAAGTACCATTCGTATTCGGCGCCGGTGATTTGATAAATGCGTTGTCCGCTGGCCAGGATTTGCCGCGGCACGGCATCGGGCCAGCTGCTGGCGACGTACGTGGCCGAGACTTTGCACGCCGCATCGTGTTCCTTGCGGAAAAGCGGGTCCGGTTGGTCGAAGCAAACCGAACGGCTGGCGCGGGCGCAGAGGCCGTACTTGCGAGCCGTCACGGTCAGTACGCAATACGACCGGATCGTGGCGGCAGTGAACGAACCTTGGCGATAGAGTCGCGAACGGCCGTCGGCCGCCACGGTGATCGACAACGGAATCGCCCCGCGGTGGATCAGGCGATGGCTGAGTTGTCCGGCAACCTCCCGCTCCGTTTCGCCTTGGCGGATGGTGCGGCCGGTGGCTTCCAAGGCGTGAGCGACGATTTGGCCCAGCGCGCGATAGCAAGCGCGCTCATATTCGCTCAGCGACAGGCGCAGGCTTTGCAGCTTCACGCCGATGACCGAACACGAACTGAACGGCACATCGCAGGCCACCTTCCGGCCTTGGCACAGGTCTTCCAACAGGCTCGCACGGCCTTGGTGCCAATTCCATTCCTTTACCTGGAATCCCATGCTGTCGATTTCTTCGTCGAAGAGACGTTGCGTGTCCGCGTTGCTGCTGATGAGCCAGCGGCCTTCGCTGTTGTAATACAGGGCGGGTAGGGCTTCGGTATCCAGGATTCCTCGAGCGGCGCCGCCGGCGGTCAGCCACGCGAAGTTTTCCGGGGCCAGCACCAAAAGGGCGTCGCAACCGACTTCCTTGAGCACATTGGCGATGAGTTGATGCTTGGCATCGACGTCTAGGCGGCGGTCGGATTGCGACGACAGGTTAATGTCCAGGGCCGTCCCTTGCGACGGTGACGTGTTCTCCGGCATGGCGATCATGAGGAATGTTCCCACGGCGGCGGGAACTCGCCGCGCGCATACCTTTGGGCCAATTCGAGGTAATGAGAGCAGATCGCCCGGGTTCGCTCGACTTCCGCATCGGTCAGTGCCCGCACGATTCTCCCAGGCACGCCCACCACCAAAGAGCGCGGCGGGATCCGTTTGCCCTCGGGAATCAAGGCGCCGGCGGCAACCAGACACTCGTCGCCGATCTCGACGCCCGACAGCAGCGTGGCTCCCATACCGATCAGCGTGTCCCGGCCGATGCGGCTGCCGTGCAACGTCGCCCGATGGCCGACCACCACTCCGGCTTCGATCGTCTGCGGAGCATCGCGATCCGTGTGGACGATGCAGCCGTCCTGTAGATTTACACGCTCCCCTAGGGTGATCCGGGCCAAGTCGCCGCGGATGATTGTGCCGAACCAGATGTTCACTCCCGCACCGCAAACGACATCGCCCGTTACGATGGCCGTGCTGGCGACATAAAAGTCGCGTATCTGCCGGATGGCTGCTGCCATGGGCGTCGCTTCCCCAGACCTGACTCCGGTGCCTCGCTTTCGTCATCATACACCGCCGCCGCGCGAAGCACACGCCTAATTCTCAAGGGGAAAAATGGATCGATCGCAGACTTCGGACGATCGGTAACGCTTACAACGACTTTGCCGATTTCACCGCCGCGGCGGTCAAGCCGCTGCTCGCTGGGCTTGTTCCCGCAAGGCACGCAGCGCCCCCACGAGCCCGACCAGAGCCTCGCGCCGGTGATTGGCGTTGATCTGCACGCGCAGCACGCCCGCGCGAAACGGTACCGCCGGAAAGATCACCGACTGAACGTAGTATCCCTGGTCGAACAGGAATCGGCCGGCGGCTAGCGTCTCGGTTTCGTCGCCGATCAACAGCGAGATGATCGGCGTGATCCCCCCGAGCACTTTGTATCCGAGTTTTTGCGCTTCGTGGTAGAAAAACCGAACATTCGCATCGAGCCGGCCGCGAAGCTCCTGGTATTCCTCCGACGCGATGATGTCGATGACCGTACAGATCGCTTCCAAGTACGGCGGCGGCACCGGACCGCCAAAGATCAACGGATTAGAGCGGACTTTCAAGATCCATTGCGTGGCGGCGTCACAGGCAACGAAAGCCCCCAAGCACGATAGCCCTTTGGAGAGCGAGCCGACGACCACGGTGTTGGCATAACTGCCCAAAGCGTCGAGCACCGTACCGCGGCCTTGACTGCCGAGCACGCCTGTGGCATGGGCGTCGTCGACATACAGGATGGCGCGGTGTTCCAAGGCGATCCGGCTCAATTCCCGCAGCGGCGGCAGCGCGCCGCTCATGCTGTAGACCCCATCAACGGCGATGACTGCGAAGCGATACGGACGCAGCGTCTCAAGTTGGCGGCGCAGATCGCACGGGTCGTTGTGCTCGAAAACGGCGGTCCGCGCACCTTGGGCCGCGGCGATCTTCATCCCTTCGTGGATGGAATTATGCGCGAAGCGGTCGGCGACGATCACATCTTCGTGAGCCACCAGCGCCGGCAAGGCGCCGTGGTTTGCCAGCGTCACCGAAGGGTAGATCAAGGCCGCTTCCGTCCCTAGCCAGGCCGCGATCTTTTCCTCGGCGACGACGCTGGGCAACACGCTCGAAAAGGCCCGCGACGAGCCGTTGTGCGTGCCCCAGGCCGCCAGCCCGCGCCGCAGCGCCGCCGCCACACGCGGATCCTGATCCAGGCCGAGAAAACTATCCGAACCGAAGTTGACCACCCAGCGCCCCATGATCTTTACGCGCCGGTCGGGGCCAAATTCCTCGGCCGTCAGTTCCTTCAAGTGCAGAGCCGCGTGTTGGTTTCGGATGCGCTCGAATGTCCTGGCAAGTCCCTTTTGGCGAAGAGCGGCGACCAAATCTTGCAGTGGCGTCGTCATGGGGTCCAACCTTGCAAGCGCAGGGCGAGTCGATATCGCTGTATATCGGCAACCGACCCAAAAAGAATTCGGCCGACTTTGCCGATGAAATCATCTAGGCAAACGCGCAGAATGGTATGGACATGAATTGCGCTGCTTCGGGACGAGTCGCCATCGTGACCGGTGCTTCCAGCGGCATCGGCTGGGAGCTTGGGCGCCAACTCGCCGCGGCCGGTTGGCGCGTCGGACTGCTGGCGCGGCGCGCCGATCAACTGCAATCTCTGGCCGACCTGATTCGTGCCGACGGCGGCACAGCTGCGTTTGCTGCCGCCGACGTCGGCGATCGCACGGCCGTCGAGCAAGCCATCTCCGCGTTGCGCGCGGCGCTCGGCCCCGTGGACCTGATGATCGCCAACGCCGGCGTCGGCTACCCCACTTTGCTGGATCCCATCAACGTCGGGGAGATTGAAGAAACGTTTCGCGTTAACGTGATGGGGGTCATCTATTCCTTCAACGCCGTTT
>JANWVS010000309.1 GCA_025056835.1 Gemmataceae bacterium
GGCCGAAGTGCTCGACGACGTGCCGGACGCCGAGGCGTGCTTCCAGGAGCTGTATACGCATTTCTCCCGTGCCGAAGCCTGGCGCGTCGAACCGGCGGCGGCGGCGTTGCTTGCCGACTTGCGGCGGCGGGGATTGCGCCTGGGCCTGGCCTCCAACTATGACGCACGGCTGCGGACGGTGATCGCCGGCCTACCCGTGCTGGCGCCGTTGGAGCATGTGCTCATCAGCTCCGAGGTCGGCTGGCGCAAGCCGGCGCCGGAGTTTTTCGCGGCCGTGTGTGGGCAAGTGCGGCTTCCGCCCGACGAGGTGCTGTACATTGGCGACGATCCGGAGAACGATGTTGCCGCCGCCGGCGCCGCCGGCTTGCACGCGCGGCTGGCGGTCCCGGGGTGGGAAAGCGCGCTGACGCTGCCGACGAATTGACATCATCGCGCCGGCTGAGGGGAGTATAATCACCCAAAGGCCCCACGGAGCCCCACCATGCACGCCGATCGCATTGCCTACCAAGGCATCACTTTCGACGACGTTTTGCTCGAACCCGCCTTCAGCCAAATTTTGCCCAGCGAGGTCGATGTCCGCACCCTGCTGACGCGCAATATCCGCCTCAATGTCCCCATTGTCTCATCGCCGATGGACACCGTGACCGAGGCGGAATTAGCTATCGCCCTGGCGCAAGAAGGCGGCATCGGCATCATTCACAAGAACATGCCCATCGACCGTCAGGCCCAGCACGTGGTCAAGGTCAAGCGGAGCGAGAACGGCATCATCACCGATCCCGTGACCCTCAGCCCCGATGAAACGGTCGGGATGGCGCGGAAGGTCATGGAGGAAAAGCAGATCAGCGGTGTGCCGATTACGGTCAACGGCTATCTGCGCGGCATCATCACCCGCCGCGACTTGCGCTTCTTGCCCGACAACAACGTACGTCTTTCCGAGGTGATGACGAAGGACAACCTGGTCACGGCCCCGGAAAATACGTCGTTCGAAGCGGCCCAACGGATTTTGACGGAAAATAAGGTCGAGAAACTTCTGCTAGTGGACGAAAACAATAAACTGAAGGGCCTGATCACGATCCGCGACATCGATAAGCTTACCGATTTTCCCAGCGCCTGCAAAGATGCGCGGGGCCGCTTGCGCGTCGGTGCGGCGGTGGGCGTCCATGACGACGAGCGGGTCGACGCCCTGATTGCCGCTGGGGTGGATGTGATCGTAGTGGATTCGGCCCATGGGCATTCGAGCAACGTCATCGACATGGTCAAGCGCATCAAGCGGCGCTGGCCGATCGACGTGATTGCCGGCAACGTGGCCACTGCCGAGGGCGCCCGGGCGCTGGCCCAAGCTGGTGCCGACGCCGTCAAAGTCGGTATCGGGCCGGGGTCGATCTGCACGACGCGGGTGATCTCGGGCGTCGGCGTGCCGCAGATTACGGCGATCTTTAACGCCGTCGAAGGCCTGCGCGGCATGCAAGTGCCGGTGATTGCCGACGGAGGCATCCGCTATTCCGGCGACATCACCAAGGCCTTGGCCGCCGGCGCTCATTCGGTGATGCTCGGCGGCCTGCTGGCCGGGCTGGCGGAAAGCCCGGGGCAGACGATCATTTATAAAGGCCGCACGTTCAAAACCTACCGCGGCATGGGCTCCCTGGGGGCGATGGTCAACGGATCGAGCGACCGCTATCGGCAAACGGGGAGCGGCAGTGGCAAACTGGTGCCCGAAGGGGTCGAGGGCCGGGTGCCTTACAAGGGCCACCTGGCGCCCTTTGTGTACCAGCTCGTGGGCGGCTTGCGGGCCGGCATGGGCTATTGCGGCACGCGCAACCTGGAAGAGCTGCGCACCAAGACGCGGTTCATCAAGGTTTCGCCGGCCGCAGTGCAGGAGAGTCATCCCCATGACATTCTTATCACGCAGGAAGCTCCGAACTATTCTTCGCGCTCTGATCCGGTGCGCATCGACGGCGACTAGCCTGGCCGTCGCTTGCTGGTGCGGCGCCGCCGTGCAGGCGCAGGCACCGCTGCCCAACTACCCCGGCCTCGAGCGGCCGCTGCCGCCACCCAAGCCCAGCCCGGAGCCGCGCCTCAAGAGCGTGAGTTTCACGCGCCCGCCGGTCGCGCCGCTTCAGAACCCCGTCGAGGCGGCGGTTCGGCAGCAGGTCGGCTCCCTCCCCAAAGCCGTCGGCGACAACGAGACCGACTTCATCACCATCTTCACCGGTCTGCCGAGCATCGAGCGCATGACCGATCGCCGGGAGTCGGAAGCTCAATTCAACGAACGGCTGCGACAGGAATATTTTTCCCGGCCCGGAGCCCCGCGGGTCAGCTTCCCCGACCATCCGCCGCTCACCAAAGAGGTGTACGCCGGCCGCAACTTCAAACCGATGGTCGAAGTCATCGAACCGGGCTTCGTCATGCACCGGCGGCTCTACTTCGAGCAACCCAACTTCGAACGCCACGGCTGGGAGCTAGGCTACCTGACCCCTCTGCTCAGCGCGGGCAGCTTCGTCTCCAACGTCGTGACCCTGCCGTACCACGTCTTCACCCGCCCTTGGGACCCTTGGGATTCCAGCGCCGGCAAACTCCGCCCCGGCGACAACCCGCCGCTGTTGTGGTACCGACCGGAATACAGCCACACCGGACTGCTCGGCCAAGCGGCGGCCGTGGCCGGTTTCGTCCTGACATTCCCTTGAGCCATGAGCACCCCCCAACGCCCGCTTCCTGACGGCTGCCTGGCGGCACCTGGTCATGCTCAATACTGGGGCTACAACTGCCGACGCGACGGCGACACGATGGAATACCAAGTGGACCACCCCCCTTGGCGCATCTGGAGGGCGACCTCGGCAAGGCTCGACTGCGACGCGGCCGCCGTCTCTGGCCCGCATTTTGCCCTCTTTCTTACCTAGGCGCCGACATCGGCTTTCGTGGCCGACGGTTCAGACGTGATCGTGCGCAAAGGCACGCGATTGGCGGTTGCCACCCAGGCCGGCGCGGCCGCGTCCGTATGACGACCTTCGTTGGTGCTGGTTGCCGGAGCGCTTTGCGGGGCGCCGACGAGGGAGTCGCTGCGATTGCCTGTCGGCGTGCCTGGAAGAGGGCTCAAGCGGCGACCCCCCGCATCAGGCGACCAGCGTCGCAAAACACCTTGGTTCCCGTTGTCGCCGCGCGGCCGTAGCGGTAATTTGTCGTGGTTGCCGGCTCGTGGAGTCCCATCGCCGGCTAGGGAAAGGGGCCTGCCATGAACAACGGAAACAACGACGCCAACTTCGCCGCCCAACCGGCCGCGGCCGCGATGCAGCGGCACCCGCCGGCGATTTGGTTTTTCTTCTGGGGCGAGTTCGCGGAGCGATCGTCGTACTACGGCATGCGGGCCATCCTCTTTTTGTACCTGACGGAGGGTTTGTACTTTTCCGACACCCAGGCCGCGCCGATTTACTCCGCCTTCAAAATGGCCTGCTACTTCCTGCCGCTGTTGGGCGGCATCATCGCCGATCGGTGGCTGGGACGGTACTGGACCATCGTCGGTTTCTCGGTCCCCTACGTGCTCGGCCATTTCATCCTGGGGATCGAACACCACGTCGCCTTATACCTCGCCCTGGCGCTGCTGGCCGGCGGCAGCGGCGTCATCAAGCCCAACATCTCCACGTTGATGGGGCAGACCTATGACCAGCAACGACCAGGCCAGGCCCAGCTCCGCAGCGCTGCCTTTCAGTGGTTCTACTTCTCCATCAACTTCGGCGCCTTGATTTCGATGCTGACTTTGCCGTTGCTCCGCGACCGCTACGGCTACGCCATCGCCTTTCAGTTTCCCGCCTGGCTCATGGTCGCCTCGCTCTTGACCTTCGCGCTGGGCAAACCCTTCTATGCTGTCGAGCAAACCAATCGCCGTCTCTTCACTGCCGAGGAACGCCGCCTGCAATGGCGAATCCTCGCCCAACTCTTTGGGATCTTCGCTCTGGTCGTCGTCTTCTGGATTGGTTACGAGCACAACGATACGATTTGGATCGCCTTCATTCGCGA